>JBAVNO010000329.1:0-5041 GCA_049691095.1 Alphaproteobacteria bacterium
GGGGTTGAAACCGCTGTTTAAACCCTTGTCAGGACGTCAGTTTCCCTCATTTTGAGGGTCGCGTCCAGCGGCGGTTTGCGTGAAGGCGGGATCGTGGGGCGATTGCACCATCTCGGAGCGGGCCCCATAGGGGTCGGGCGAGGCATAGCAGCTGATTTCGCCCAAGGTCCGGTAGCAATAGACCGGCGCCTGCTGCGCGACCAGGGTGGCCGAGTCGTCGTCGCGGCACATCTTGCCTTCCTTGAACAGCCGGTTGGCGGCGCAGTCCTTGTGCATCATGTTCGACATCACGTGATCGGTGATGCCCTTGTCCGTCTCGATGTAGCTGATGGCGCTGGCGCCGACCCAAAGCGCGGTCTGCGCCGGAGTGCACGCCGACACGAAGGCGAGGAGGGGCAGGGCGGCAATGAGACGCCACCCTGCCCGTGCGCCGCGCCAAGAACCCAATGGAGTAGAGCCGATCATCATGACCTCGTCCCCGACACTATCGCGCCAGCCGTTAATACTCGGTTACCCGGGGCCCTGTGCCTCTCCAGGCTTGTTCTAAAATACGCGTAATTTCAGATAGTTAATGCCATCCGTGCAGCGCCCCCAGGGGCCGGGTTGCCAGCGCGGGCGTCCTCGCCGATGATGCCTGCGCCGCGACGGTGCGCCGCCGTCGGCAAGGTCGAATCGATGGGACACAGAGGCTCAGTCCATGGCCGCTCAATCACCGGTGTGCGATTTCGGATGGAAGGCGCAGGAGTTCGCGCTTCGCGGCATCGACGGCAAGACATACTGGCTCGCCGACGTCCGCGGGCGCACCGGCACCCTGGTGATGTTCATTTGCAACCATTGCCCCTATGTCCGCGCCGTCATCGACCGGATCGTTCGGGACGTCCGCGAGCTGATGCCCCTTGGCATCGGCGCCGTCGCCATCATGCCCAACGACACGGTGACCTATCCCGACGACTCGTTCGACAACATGAAACGGTTCGCGCGCGAGCACGATTTCTGTTTCCCCTACGTCATCGACGAGACGCAGGAGACGGCGCGAATCTATGGGGCCGTCTGCACGCCGGACTTCTTCGGCTTCAACGCCGACCTCGAGCTTCAATATCGGGGCCGGCTCGACGCCTCCCGCATGCAACCCGTGCCCGGCGCCAGGCGCGAGCTGTTCGACGCCATGGCCGCGATCGCGCGCTCCGGCCAAGGCCCGCGCGAGCAGATCCCCGGCATCGGCTGTTCGATCAAGTGGAAGTCCGAATGATGGCTTGACGGCCGGGGCTCGAGGCCCTTTGGTGCAGCGCCGGCAAGGGGCTCATGGCCGCCGGAGCGAAGGCGGCGCGGCGTTTGCCATTGCCCCGTCGAGCGGCTATTTTAGCGCGCCCTGATCCCGGCCGGAGCAGCTCGTGACGGACATATTCCAAGAAGTCGAGGAAGACCTAAGGCGCGATCAGTTTGCCAAGCTGTGGCGCCGCTACGGCACCTACGTCCTGGTCGCCGCCGCGGCGATCGTGATCGCCACCGCGGGGTTCGTCGCCTGGAAGCAGCACCGCCTGAACCAGCGGCTGGCCGAGGGCAATCAGTTCGCGGTCGCGGTCCAGCTCGCCAACGACGGCAAGATGCGCGAGGCCTCCGAGGCGTTCGCGGCCATGGCCGAACGGTCGGCGGACGGCTATGCGATGCTGGCGCGCCTGCGGGAGGCCGCGCTGCTGGCCCGCCAGGGCGACCTCGCCGCCGCGGTGCGGGCATACGACGCGCTGGCCAAGGACGCGTCCGATCCGGCGGTCCGCGATCTCGCCACCCTCCAGTCCGCGGCGCTCAGCCTCGATTCGGCGGACGCGGGGGAGCTCAAGGCGAAGATCGATCCGCTGACGGTGCCGGGCAACGCCTGGCGCTATTCGGCGCTCGAGCTGTCGGCGCTCTTGGCCCAGCGCACCGGCGATCGCACCCGGGCGCACGAGATTCTGGCGCAGATCAAGGAAGACGCGGGTGCGCCCTCGGGCATTCGCACACGGGCGGCCGAGCTGCTCGACGCGCTCGGAAAATAGGCGGCGATGATTAATCTCCCGCGGCTGCGAGACGCGATGCAATCGGCGTTTTACCGGACTCCGAGCCCCCGCTTGAGACGCGCGGCTTGGCTCGGCTCCATGCTCGCGGCCGTGCTTGTCGTCGGCGCCTGCGAGGACCGCAAGACGCCGCTGCCGGGCGAGCGCATCCCCGTGCTCCTCCACGAGAGCCAGATCATTCCCGAGGCCGACCTGGCGCAGATCCCGGTCGCCTTGCCGCGCCCGGTGCTGAATTCGGCCTGGCCCGAGGCCGGCGGGTCGCCCAGTCATGTCATGGAGCATGTGGCGCTGCCCGACACCCTGAAGAAGGTATGGTCGGCCGACATCGGCTCCGGTGCGAGCGCGGACAAGGCGCTGATCCCCGCGCCCGTGGTCGCGGACGGAAAGGTGTTCGCGATGGACACCGACTACGACGTGACCGCCTATGACGCCGAGACCGGCAAGAGACTCTGGAGCAAGGACGTGACGTCGGCGGACGAGGACGACAGTGCGATCGGCGGCGGAATCGCTTTTGGAGACGGCCGTCTCTATGTCACCACCGGATTCGCGCAGGTCATCGCGCTCAAGGCGGACTCCGGCGACGAGGCCTGGCGCCAAAGCCTGGTCGGTCCGTCGCGGGCGCCACCCGCTTTCGCCGGCGGGCGGGTCTACGCCGTGACCATCGACAATCAGATCTTCGCCCTCGACGGAGCCACGGGCCGGAAATTGTGGAGCCATGCCGGCGTCGCGGAAGTCGCCGGCCTGCTCGGCGGCGCCGCACCGGCGTTCGACGCCGGCGTCGTGATCGTGCCGTACTCGTCGGGCGAGATATACGCGCTTCAGGCCTCCAACGGACGGGTGACGTGGTCCGACAATCTGGGGCCGGCGCGCCGCGGGGACATCGCATCGCAGATCACCGATATCCGCGGCTTGCCCATCATCGACGGCAACCGCGTGTACGCGATCAGTCACGGCGGACGGATGGTGGCCATCGACCTCAAGAGCGGGCAGCGGGTTTGGGACAAGACGCTGGGCGGCGTCCAGACCCCCTGGGTCGCCGGGGACTACATCTACGTGCTCACCATCGATGCCGAGCTCGTGTGCCTCAACCGCGCGGACGGACGCATCCGCTGGGTGTCGTCCTTGCGCCGCTACCGGGACACGCAGAGCAAGAGCGATCCGATCTTCTGGAACGGCCCGGTTCTGGCGGGCGACCGCCTGATCGTGACCAACACCCGGAGCGAGGCGCTGTCGATTTCGCCCTACACCGGCGAACTCGTGGGCAAGATCAGCCTTCCCGGGCCGGCCAGTCTCGCGCCCGTGGTGGCGAACCAGACCCTCTATTTCCTCACCGACAACGCTGAACTCGTGGCGATGCGCTAGGCGCGGCCATGACCTTCACGGTCGCCATAGTGGGCCGCCCCAATGTGGGCAAGTCCACGCTCTTCAACCGGCTCGCCGGAAAGCGTCTCGCCCTCGTACACGACCGGCCGGGGGTGACGCGCGACCGGCGGATGGCCGAAGGGCGCCTCGGCGACCTGAGCTTCCAAATCATCGACACGCCGGGACTGGACGAGGCGCCCGCCGAAAGCCTGGAGGCGCGGATGGTCGAGCAGACGTCGAGAGCCCTGGAAGAGGCCGACGTGGCGCTGTTCCTGATCGATGCGCGCGCCGGGGTCACGGCGCTCGATCACCATTTCGCCCAATGGCTCCGGCGCCAGAAGGTGCCCATCGTGCTGGTGGTCAACAAGTGCGAAGGAAAGGCGGCCGAGGCCGGCCGGCTCGAAAGCTTCGCGCTCGGATTCGGCGAGCCGGTCGCGATCTCGGCCGCGCACGGCGAGGGCATGGCCGACCTCTACGGGGCCTTGCTTCGCTTCGCACCGGCGCAAGCTCCGGCGGAAGCCGAGGCCGAAGAGGCGGCGGAAGCGGAACTGGAAGCGGAAGAAAAGGAAGAAGGCCCCGAGGCCCGGGAGAGGCCGGTGCGCCTGGCGGTGGCCGGGCGGCCCAATGTGGGGAAATCGACGCTCGTCAACTGGCTCCTCGACGAGGACCGGCTGCTGACCGGTCCCGAGCCCGGCATCACGCGGGACGCCATCAGCGTGGAGTGGAGCTATGAGGAGCGCCCGGTCCTGCTGGTGGACACCGCCGGCATGCGGCGGCGCTCCCGCGTCATGGACGCGCTCGAGAAGATGTCGGTCGAGGACACGATCCGCGCCATCGGCCTGGCCGAGGTCGTGGTCTTGGTGCTGGACGCCCAGGCGGGCCTCGAAAAGCAGGACCTGACCATCGCCCGCACCGTGGCCGAAGAGGGCCGCGCCATGGTCATCGCGGTCAACAAATGGGATCTGGTGCAGGACCCGCAGGCCAAGCTGCAGGCCCTTCGCGACCGGCTCGAGACCTCGCTGCCCCAGGTCAAGGGCATCACCTGGGTGACGCTTTCCGCGCTGACCGGCCGCGACGTGGACCGGCTCATGCCCGCCGTTCTCGCGGCCTACGAGACCTGGAACCGGCGGATTCCGACCGCGGCGCTGAACCGCTGGGTGGCCCAGGTCCAGGATCGCCATCCGCCGCCGGCATCCCACGGCAGGCCGCTTCACATCCGCTACATGACGCAGGTGAAGGCCCGCCCGCCCACCTTCGCCTTATTCGTGACGCGGCCCGAGGACCTGCCCGAATCCTATCTCCGCTACCTCGCCAACGCGCTGCGCGAGGATTTCGGCCTCGCCGGCACGCCGCTTCGCCTGCTTCCGCGCAAGGGCCGCAATCCATTCGCCAAGGGTTAACCGCTCGCGATGATTTGACTTGCCGCGGCGGCGCCCCCGCCGCCACCATGACCGGGCCGAATTCGACGGCCCGCCGGTCCTCGCGCCGACACGCGACGCCGGGCCGTAAACGAAGACCAGGGCAGGGGTGGCCGAGATGGGATCAGGGCGCAGGACTCGCCCTCCGGAATTCGCCGCGGCTGCTGGCGGCGGGCTCCTCGACCGCCGCCTGTTCCTGCAGGCGGGCTC
>JBAVNO010000330.1:0-1861 GCA_049691095.1 Alphaproteobacteria bacterium
GTCAGCGTGAAGGTGCGCGAATCCTTCAAGGGCAGGGTGTCCAACGACCCCGAAACCGGCTTTTGGCCCGACCAGTCGCCCGAAGCCTCGCAGTTCTTGGCGTTGGTCGATGTCCACACGAGTTTCGTGCTCCCACCCGATGGGAGCGTGATCTTCGACGCCTGAAAGTCGACGGCGGGCGGGGGCATCACCGTGGGCCATCCGGCGATCTCGTTATCGAGCTTATAGAGGTAGACGTTTTCATCGATCGAGTTCACGACGATGAAGATGTCCTTGGACGGAATGTAGCGGAAACGGCCATAGGTCCCGGCGCCGGTTCCGTTGGTGGGGGTTACCTTGTTCCCCGGCGCAGGCGGAATCTTGGTCCACACCCAGGTCCGCGAATCGAGCGCGTACACGTCGGCACCGCCCTTCCAGGCGATGAATTTTTCGATCTTGGGGTCCCACTCGAACCCCGGTGCGATAGCGGCGGCTCCGGTATCCCCAGCCGTCACCAGTTGTTTCTTATCGTTGTCCCAGCGCGCCCTCGGGTTGTTCAGGTCGTAATAAAAGACCTTGCCCTGGCCGATCGCGACCAGGAGGTGGCGTTCGGGATCGATGGCGGCCGTCAGGTTGAACGGCCAGCTCCAGCCGCCGCTCACGCGCGCCGTCCACTTTCCGGTCTTCGGATCGTATTCAAAAAGACGGTAGTTGGTGTGGGTGTACACCTTGCCCGTTACCGGATCGTAGGCGGTCGCGATAGCGTTGTCCTCCATGGGCAACATTGTCCATTTCCGCGTCGCCGGATCGAAGAGCCAGGCGGCCGCGCCTTTTCCACTCTTGAAGGTGGCCGATCCGAAGACGAAGAATTTGTCGACGTTCGGCATGTACTCGATACTGTCGTAGGTGTGCACGGTCACGGGCGTTCCGTCGGGCATCTTGACATCGCCGTCCTTCCAGGCCGGCGCGGTACCCGTGGCGTCGTACGTACTCGGTTCCGTGACGCGTTCCCACCGCATCGTCCCGAGGCAGAATTCATAGACCTCGTTGCCCGTATAGCTGACGTGCCCGCCGCCCCAAACCATCAGGCAGTCGCGCTTCGTGTCGTACCCGCCGCCGCTCCACCCCGTCATGATGGAAGCCAGCCGCAGATGATAATCCGCATCCTTGAACTGTGCGGGGATCGGCCCCGCCTTCGGGGCAGCGGCGCGCAGATGAGAGTTCTGCACCTCATACCAGTGTCCCGGCTCAAGCCCCGCAACAATCTTTTCGATCGTGGTTGTAGCTGCCTCCGGTTCCGGGGCTCCCCCGCCTGCGGACGTACCGATGTCGGTGCCGCCGCCACCGTCTCGGCCGTCGGCGCTCTTCGCATGCCCCGCCTCGCCGCTTCTCAATTGCTCGACTCGCCATCCGAGGCCGTGCCGAAGGGCGAGAATCACCTCGCCCGGCTGCAATCCCGCCAGCACGGCCGCATGCGGTATCAGCCATGTTGCCAGAATGCCGATCACGAGCAGGATCGCACCCCAAGAACGCAATGCGTCCCAGCGGCCGGCCTCAACTCGGTCACGAATGACTTTGGTCATCCGAATCGGCCGTTATGACGAAACTGAAGGCCGGTGCGCTTGCATGGGGCTGAGAGCCCCGTTGCTGAACATCTTTTCCGTCCAAAAGGCGGCATTTCCGTTGTCATCCGTTCCATTGCGCATCAGGCCGATTTCAAACATTCCGCCGACGGCCATTCCGTTGCCCGCAGCCCCAAGATGCTAAAGCCCCGTTTGAAGCTGCGCAACAGACCATGGCGAGGCCCGATGGAAAGCATCGGCGTGTCCTAGCTGACGCCTGGAAGATCGGGAAGGAGAAGCGTATCATCGATGGTTATTGA
>JBAVNO010000331.1:0-4215 GCA_049691095.1 Alphaproteobacteria bacterium
AGGTCACACCGCCGGCGAGCAGGAGCGTCAAACCCACCGTGAGGACGAAACGCCTTCTCGACCTCAGCACCATGATGGCCGTCAGAACGCCCAGCGTCAGGAAGGCGCCTCGCGAATACGACCCCAGCGCCGCACATATGCTCAAACCCATCGCGCCCCACAGGCCCATCCGCACCCACCACTTTTCCGTGGTCAACTGGAGGTAACGCATGAGCGGCAAGATCATGATCAGCGCCGCGGCAAGCGTGTTGTTGTCGGAGATATGGCTGTGCGGCGGGCCGATAACCAGATATTGCCCGCCGGTCAGCAACGTGAAGACACCGCCCTTGACCCCGAAGAAGCCGATGGACAGCGCGATGACCCAGACAAGCAAATTGATCCGCTCCCGGGTCCGCATGAGGGCCAGGGCCACGAACGTCATGAGCAGCATCTTCATGGCCCTGTCCCACAGGGGATACGTGCCTTCCGGCACCAGCGTGAACAGGGTGGTGACGTTGATCCACACCACGAGTGCGACCATCAGCATGGTGACCCGGTTCCAAGGAATCGACTTCGGTTCCCTGGAGATCACCCAGCCCATCAGGGTTGTAATGGCGACAAGCTGAGCGAACGGAAAATTGAACGCGAAGCCCCAGGAAAGCCGGTGCGGATTCATGAACGAGAGCCACGACCACATCAGGATGCCGATGTGCGGCATCGCCAACGTCGGCGGCAGCGATCCGAGAACGATCAGGGTGATCACGAGGTCCCGCACCGGGGCACTCCGCTGAAATTGGTTGTTAGGGAACCTTGTGGTAACATTATGGTCGAGATGGTTAAAGATGCGTTTGACGGGTCCACGCCGCCGAAAACCATGCCGGGACGCCCTGGGATCAATATGACGTTGTGTTGGCGCACGAATCGGGCCGCCGGGCCAAGACGCCCGTCCGGCTGCAGCGGGGGAGAACGAGGGGCGCGCAGAGCGGGTGCGCGGCTCGACCGATCCCCTATTGCCGCGGTGTTCCTACGCGTCCTTCGGTTCGCACTTCCGGCGGTCTTCGCGACGCTCGTGGCCGCGCCGGCCGTCTCCGCCTACGCCAAAGAGCTTTGCAACAAGCCCGTGTACAACCCGGACACAAAGAGCTATTTCGAACTCGCCTGTCCGCAGGAAGGGGAGGACCGCCGTATCGAGTGGCACGAGGCCATCAAACTCGCGGCGAAAAGGGTGTTCAAGGGGGTGAGAGGCCGGCTCGCCGTGGTCAAGACGCAGGAGGTCAACGACTTCCTACGCGATACCTTCGACCCCGAGGCGCCGCCCTGGATCGGCCTTCGTTATTTCTGCAAGTACAACAAGCTGCTCTGGGTCACCGGGGAAGTTCAGCCCGCCACCGCATACAGCAACTGGGCCAGCCCGTGGAACTTGAACGGCTGGCCCGGCCACGGCGACCCCGCAATGTGCGGCTGGCTCGGTTACCTGCCGGTCCATTACTGGGTCCCGAATTACGGATTCCAGTGGAATGCCAATGGCCAGAACAAGGAATTCCCGCGCTATTTCGTCGAATATCCGACCGGAAAAGAGTGACGCCGGGGATTCGCGGGCGCGTGGCATAGAGACTTCGATCACGCAGCACAGAGCGGTGCGTTCGTCGCCGCGGCGGATGAATGGCGCCCACGGCTGACGTTTCACGGCCGCAAGGCGAGCATGGACTCTCGGACGCGGCGGCAGACGTTTGCGTTTCCAGGTCCCACGCGGGTTGCGGTTTCCCTTTGAGCGAAGATTCAATCATGGGCATTTGATGTTGGAGCGTCCCGTGCTCGATTTCATCGTCATCGGCGCGCAGAAATCCGGAACCACGTCGCTCTTCCAGTACCTGCGCCACCATCCCGGCGTGTTCATCCCGCCGGAAAAGGAGGCCCCTTTTTTTGACGGCGACGCGCCGATAGACGGGGCCCGGTTCGACCGATACCTCGAACGGTATTTTCCACCCAGCCGCAACGGGCACCTTTGGGGCACCGTCAGCCCCCAATACATGGGCGATCGCCGCTCGGCTGCGCGCATCCGCATGATGCTGCCCGACGTCAAACTCATCGCAATATTGCGACACCCGATCGACCGCGCGGTCTCGCAGTTCCGGATGCGCGTCCGGCGCGGCCTCGAACCGCGGCCGATCGAGGTTGCGTTCGAGCAGTTGCTTCAGCCTCGAAACGCCGAGCTGGCGAGAGGCCAGCCGGCAACCGTGGCGGGGGCGTCGGACTGCTATCTCGTCTGGAGCGAGTACGGCAGGATCCTGGAGGCATACCGGGCCCTGTATCCCAAGAACCAGCTGCTGGTGCTGTTTTTCGACGATCTGCAGTCGCGCCCCGGTCACGTCCTCGGCGAGATCGTTTCGTACCTGGGATTGACCCCCGGGTATGTGCCCCCGAATCTCGACGTGCGGTACGTGGTGAGCGGTTCGCGGCAGATGCCGCGGCGGTTCGATCGCTTGAAGGGTTTTGCGCTATCGCGCATCGGCAGGTTCGCGCCGAGTCTCGCCCTGAGCTACCGCATGCGATCCCGCAACTGGAATGAAACCGAATATGCCGACCCCCGTGGAACGAGCGGGATTCAGCCCAGCGCGGAGTTGCGCCGGAAGCTCGAGGAGTATTTTCGGCCGGACATTCAGCGGCTGGAGGCCATCATCGAACGTCCGGTTCCGTGGCACGGGCTTGGCGCCGCGTCGAAGCCGGTTGGGTCCCCGGCGGAGAATCCGTAAGCCATCCCGACCGCCTACGGTTTCCCCGGTGCCCATGCGGCGCACCGGGGTCCCACGGCAATGTCGGCGATCTTCACTTTCGCCCGAAGCTGGCGAAGATCATGGTCCGCTCATTGGCCGTAAGGGCGTACGCCCACGCAGCCACCGCGAACACGACCAACGCCGCGACGCACCCCACGACCTTGACGGCGAGGGCGAACGGCGCTGCCGCCACCGCGAAGCCCACCAGCGCGCAGCCGATGGCGGCACCGATCAAGACCAGCAGCCTGCCGCGAATATTGGCCATACGCGCCGCGATCAAAATCAGGACCGCGCTGCTGACGGCCGCCCGCGTCGTCCACGCGACCGCCGTACCCTCGACGCCGGCGGTCTTGGTGAGCCACCACACCAGGGCGACGTACAGGGGAACCTGGATCAGTCCGAGCTTGGCGGAGATATCCGCGCGGCCGCTTCCCGTCACCAGGACGCCGGCGATTTGCGCGAAGCTGTTGAGAAACACGCCGACGGCCAGCCAGCGAACCACCGGCGCGCTGTGCCCGGCGAAGTCGGCCCCCAGCCAAAGTTGCAATCCCTCATGGGCGAAGGCGATGAGCAGGAGCGCGGCTGGGAACATGGCTAAAAAGACATATTTGACGGCGTTCAAGAACAGTGCCTGGGTCCTGCCGGGGGCACTCTTCGTCATCGTGGCGAAGGCCGGGAACAGAACGCCGGTCAGCGCCCACGGTACGAACCACAGGCGCGTCACGATGTCATAGGGTGTTCCGTAATAGGCGATGGCCGCCGTCGACACCAGGCCGCCGACGAGGAACCGGTCGAGGTACATCAGCAACGGGTAAATGACGCTCGTTACCGTGACCCAGCCGCCAAACTGCGCCAATGGCTTCACCAGCTTGCGGTCGAAGCGGACGTCGTGGGCAAGCTCGGGAACGATTCGCGCAATGAACCAGAGATTGATCAGGGCCGCCAGCACGCGCCCGATGGCGACGGCCGCGACCGCCTTCGGCAAGTCCGCCGACAACGCCAGGGCGGCGAGAGGCGCGAGATAGGTCGCCGACCCCGATGCGATCCGCACGATGCAGCCGAGATCGAACCTCTGGTACGACTCCAGGACGCCGCGTAGCCCGGCGCTGCAGATCACGACCGGCAAAGTCGCCGCCAGGATGAAAAGGCTGGTGCGCACCTCGGCGGCCAGGCCCGGCGGAATCTTCAAGGTGCCGCCGCCGACGATTCCCGGCGCGCTCAGAGCCAGCAGGGCCGAGAGGATCATGCCGACCCCGAACATGACCACCAGCGTGGTCCAGATCAGAGCCGGGATCTCCTTCCGGCTCTCGACGTCGCCGAGCCGGTCGGCCACCAATTTGGTCAGCGCCTGGCCCAAGCCCAGGTCGAAGAGACTCACGTATCCGATGACGATGACCGCGAGCGTGAACAGGCCGAACCGGTCCGTTCCCAGGCCGTGCAGCAGAATGGGAACGGCCACCAG
>JBAVNO010000332.1:0-14615 GCA_049691095.1 Alphaproteobacteria bacterium
GGCCGGTGCCGGTGCCGGTGCCGGTGCCGGGGCAGGCTGGGGCGCGGGCGCCGGCTGCTGTGGAAGCACCTTTTTCAGCAGCGTATCGAGCGGCTTCTCGGGCACGGGGGCCGGTGCGGGTTGGGGCGCAGGGGCGGGGGCCGGTGCCGCCGGTTGGGGCGCGGGCTGCTCCTTGGCGCCGGGGATCACCTTTTTGAGCAAGGCATCGAGGGGCTTTTCGGGCTCGGCCGGTGCCGCGCCTTCGGCGCCCGCCGGCGTTTCCTTCTTCGGCAGCACCTTCTTGAGCAGGCCACCCACGCCCCGCTGCAGCAAATAGGCCTCCAGCTTTTGAGTCTCGAACTTGCGCTGCGGCGCGTCCAGCGGTCCCGATACGCTCATGCCGAAGGGCGGCGCGTTGGGATGTTCGGTCAGCGCGAACTCCGCCTTCATGTCCATCTGCCAGCCGGGCAGATCGATGGTGCCGACGGCCTTGCCCTTGCCGGCTTCGGCCAGCAGCTCGACGTTGTCGGTGCGCACCACGCCCTTGTCGATGGTGAACGTGCCGTCGAGCTTTGTGAACTTCGTCTCGCCCCCCGACATGGACACCTGCAGGAGATTGAGGAAATCGAGCGCGCCCCCGATGTTCTTGAGCTTGTCGCTGACGGCCTTGAGGTCGAACCCGCGCGCCACGCCGTCGGCGACGTTCATCGCGCCCTTGCCGGAAAGCGACGAGACCATTGCGAACGGGCTTGCGCCCGCGCCGCCCACGTCCATGGAGAAGTCGAGCCGCCCGTCGGCCACGTCGATGTTCCCGGCCTGGAACAGGGCCTGCTTGATGTTGGCCTTGGAAACCTGGACGTTGCCCGCGAGCTTCGGCACGTCGGCGGCGGCAAGCTCGCCCTTCATGTCGAAGGCGCCCTCGAACATGGTGCCGGTGAGCTGCTTGACCTGCAGCGTCCCGTCCTTGAGGGCCAGGACGAGCTGGGGCTTGTCGACGCGGTACTTGTCGTAGGTGATGGCGGGCGCGGACAACTGGACATCGGCGTCCGCCGACTTGAGCGCCGCGAAATCGAACGGCTCGCGCGACCAGTGTTGACCCGGGGGAAGCGCGGCAGCCTCCGCGGCCTCCGCTCCGCCCGAGCCCTTTTTCCCGCCACCATCCGCCTTGCCGCCGGACGCGGGTTTGGGCGGCAGGAACAGATCGGCCAGAATCTCGCTCGTCTGCACCGTGGCAGAGACATAGGGGCGCGGACCGTCAAGCTTCGCCTTGACCGCACCCGCCAGGCTGACCGGCCCCACCGTGCCCTTGATGTCGGCGAGCTCGGCCGAAGCGGCATCGCCCTTGGCCACGGTCGTGAGCGCGAAGCCGCCCAGGTTCTGCGCCGCCGGGCGGTAATTCGGATCGAACACGCGCACCAGGTCCGTCAGGCTGCTGTGGCGGGCGTCGACGGCGAGGTCGTAGACCGGGCCCTTGTCGGTCAAGCCCGCGGTACCCTTCACCCCCACCCGTCCGCCCGCGGCATCGAGCGCCGCGTCGATGGCGAAGCTTTCCAGCGCGCCCTTGGCCTTGCCCTGAAGGGCCACCTGGCCCAGCCGCGAGGCCGCGTCCGGCGGCTCGATCCCGGCCACGCGCAACAGCCGCACCGGATCCTTGGTGCGCACGTCGAACGCGCCGTCCACCGACGGCTTGTCGCCCAGCCCGGTGATGAGTCCGGTGGCCTTCGCCTGGCCGCCCGCGAAGTTGGCGATGCTGGCGTCCCGCACGGTGAGCGCGCCGTTCTGGAGCGTGGCGTCGAGCGCCACCCCTTCGATCTCCATGCCGTTCAAGGTCAAGCCGCCGATCTTGGCCTGCAGGTTGGCGTCGAACGCCGTCAACGCCGCCAGCCCGCCGCCGTCCCCCGCCTTCGCGGGCTTGGCCGGAGGGGCCGCCGGTTTTTCCGCAGGCGCCGCGCCCGGTTTGGCGGCCGGGGCTTTCGGGGGCAAATAGGCGTCGAGATTCACGCGATCGACGTCGAGCCTGATCCCGAACGCGGGACGCTCGCGCAGCGCCATCGCCACGCCGCCCGTGACGCGTGTGGTGTCAAGCCTGAGATCGACCCCGGTCAGGTCGATCTGCGACGGCGTGCCCTTGACCTTTCCGGTGACCGAGAACTTGTGCAGCCGTTCGGGGGGAACCGCCGAGGTGTCGATTCCCAGCCAGTCCGAAACGCCGCGCAAATTGTCCGATGCCAGCTCGAAGGTTCCGTCGAATGCCGGGACGCCGTTCTGGGCCGCAAGCGTGCCCGAGGCGGCCAGGTCCGAGCCGCCCGGCAGCAAGGCCGACAGTTGGCGGATCGTGAGCCGCCCCGCATCGAGCGCCGCGACCAGTCTCGCCCGATGAATCACGTCGCCCTTGTAGGCGACCGCGCCGGCGGTGAACTCGAACGTTCCCCTGACTCCCTGGGGCAGCGCGAAGGCATCGGCCTTGGCGCCCGGCTCGGCGCCCGGTTTGGCGCCCGGCTTTTCGCCCTTGTCCGCGGCCGGCGGGGGGGTTTTCGCGCCCTTGCCTAGGGATGCCAGCCATTCGTCGAGGTCGATGCGGTTGGCCTGAAGCGTGACGTCGATCTGCATCGGCGTACTGAGGCCCGCGTTCACCGCGCCGGTGACGGTCATATCGCCCAGCGCCAGGTTGATGTCGTTGACCGCCACCGATTTCGCCGATGCCACCAGGCCCGCCCGAAGCGCGAACTTGCGCGAGAGCGGCGCCGGCAACTCCGGCTTTGCCGCACCCGACGCGCCCGCGGCCGACAGATCCTGGATCAGGCGGCCGAAATCGCCGCCCTCGGCCTCGATCTTGCCGGAAAGCTGGCCTTCGGCGGTCGGCGCCGACAAGGTGCCGTTGAAATTGGCCTTCGCGTCCTTGACCCCGAGGGCAAGATGCACCGGCACGGCCTTGCCGGTGTCGATGCGCGCGAGCGAGGCGTCGAACGAAAGCGGGATGCCGCGGGCGACGAGATCGCCCTTGGCGGACACGGGGCCGGCGAGCGACTCGGCGGCGATGTCGGCGTTCAGTTTCTCGATCCGCTCGACCGTGCCCGCAGCCGCGTCGCGGTAGACGAGCGTGCCGTTCTTGATGCGCACGCTTTCCAGCTCAACGGCGGCGGCCTTCGTTTCCGGCGCCTGGGGCGCGGGCGCTTTTTCGGCCGGAGCCTTTTCCGGGGCCCCCGCCGCTTCCTTCGCCGGGACGATCTCCCAATTGCGCCTGCCGTCTTTGAGCACCTCGAGCGAGATGGTGGGCTCGATCAACGCCACGCTTTCGACCTTGATCGTACCTCCGAGCAGCGGCCCGAACGCGACCCGGACGTCGAGCGACTTCAGGCTCGCCATCTTGGGATCGGCGGCGCCTTGAAGGTTGGCCAGACTCACGTCGTGGACCGACAGCGTGGGAGCCGGAAGGACGGACAGGTTGATGTCGCCCCCGATCGTAAGGTCGCGCCCAGTCGCTTCCTTGACCCGAGCTGCGATCTCCGGCTTGTACTTGTTCCAGTCGACGAAGCTCGGCGCGATCAGGGCCGCCGCAACCAGCAGGCCCACCAACGCGACGATGCTGAACAGAATCTTTTTCAACCACGCTCTCCCGATCCGGCCCGGCTCACCCGCAATTTTACCAGGGTTGTTGCATGGGCCGCGGTTTAGGTTAAGCTAAGACCTCAGAAACGATCGATCAAACTGTTCCGTTCGTGATGAGCAACGGACGCGGTGTTTAAGATATGGGCGAGATCATCAATCTCAACCGGTATCGCAAGTCGAGAGTACGTCGGGAGCAACAGGCCCTGGGGGCGGAGAACCGCAGCCGTTTCGGCCGCACCAAGGACGAGCGGCGGCGCGAGAAGGCCGAAGAGGACCGCAAGCAGACCGATCTCGACAGCAAGAAGCTCGAGTAGCGCTCTCGACCGTTGCCTTCTGCCGGCAGGCCCCGCCTGCCGGGTCACCGTTGGCTTTGCGCCGGCGAAGACGTGGCCAGCACCTTGTAAATCTCCATCACCACGATCAGCGACACCGCCACCGCCGCCACCCAAAACCAGTGCTCAAGAAGCACCGGCTCGAGCCCCAGCACGGAAGAGAGTCCCGGCGTATACATGGCGGCGATATGCACGCCTTGCGCGCCGGCCACCGCAATGACCAGGAACGGATTGGCGGCGAACGGCACCCGGAACACCGACCGCGTCTCCGACCGGCAGTTGAAGGCCTGCACGTTTTCGAACAGCACCATCAGCAGCAGGAGCTCGTTGCGGGCGTGCTCCACCGCATCGCCCTGGGCCAGGGCCCAATAGAAGAACAGGAACGCGACCAGGCCCATGAAGGCCCCCGAAACCAGGATCTCGGTCATCATGCGTCGATCCGTGATCGGCTGCTTGGGCGGCCGCGGCTTTCGCGCCAGCACGCCCGGCTCGCCCTTCTCGAAGGCCAGCGCCACGTCCTGAATGCCGTTCGTGACCAAGTTGAGCCACAGCAGCTGGACGGCGAAGAGCGGGATGGGAAGCCCCGCCAACAGGGCGAGGAAGAAGAGCACGACCTCGGCGGCGCCGGTGCTGAGCAGGAGGTATACGACCTTGCGGATGTTGTCGTAGGCGACCCGCCCTTCCTCCACCCCGGCCACGATGGAGGCGAAATTGTCGTCCGTCAGAATGAGGTCCGAGGCGGCGCGCGCCACGTCGGTCCCGTCGC
Source organism: Alphaproteobacteria bacterium (assembly GCA_049691095.1). Taxonomy (GTDB): domain Bacteria; phylum Pseudomonadota; class Alphaproteobacteria; order DATDPM01; family DATDPM01; genus JBAVNO01. The sequence continues at coordinate 4,687 of JBAVNO010000332.1, forward strand.
GCCCCATGGCGATTCCGATATCGGCGGCGGACAGCGCCGGTGCGTCGTTGACCCCGTCGCCCGTGACCGCCACCACCTGCCCCGCCCGCCGCAGGCTCTCGACGATGGCGAGTTTCTGGGTCGGCTCGACCCGGGCAAACACGCGGGCGTTCGCCACCTTGGCGTCGAAGACGTGGGGAAACTCGGCCGCCTGCGCGAGCTCGGCGCCGGTCACCACCGCGTCGGCCCTGTCCGCGATGCCCAGCTCCCGGGCGATGTTGAGCGCGGTGGCCGGGTGGTCGCCCGTCACCATGCGAACCGAGATCCCGGATAAGGCGCAGCTTCGAACCGCCGCGGGCACCTCGGCGCGCACCGGATCGATGATGGCGACCAACCCCTGGAAGCTGAGGTCCTTGAGGCTGTCGTCCGCCCCCCGTTCGGCGGCGTAACCGGAAACCGGTCCCGACGCCACGGCCAACACGCGGTATCCGGCCAGCGCCAGCCGCTCGGCCTCGCGAAGCGCGGCTTCGCCGCCCCCTGCGCCAGTCCCGGCGCCGCACATCGCGATGACGGTTTCGGCCGCTCCCTTCACGTGCACGCGCCAAGTGTCGGCGTGGCGGTGGAACGAGGCGGCGAAACGGCGCCGCGGCTCGAACGGGATGAGGCCGACGCGGGGACATTCGGCCCGGAGCGCCTCGGGATCGAGGCCGAGTTTGTGGGCCAGCACCAGAAGCGCCACGTCGACCGTGTCGCCAACGTGGGAAAAGCCGGGGTCGGTGGCGTAGAAGCTCGCCTCGTTGCACAACACACCCGAAATCGCCAGATCGCGCACCCGCGCCGCCGATCCCGCGTCCGCCTCGGTCAACGCCGCGCCGAACAGAAGCGCCTCGCCCTTGGGCACATAGCCCTCGCCGGTGATCTCGGCCTCGCCGACGCCGGGAACGAACAGGCGCTTCACCGTCAGCTCGTTGCGGGTCAGCGTCCCGGTCTTGTCGCTGGCGATCAGCGTGCAAGCGCCCAGCCCCTCCACCGCCGGAAGCTGCCGGACCACGACATTGCGCCGCGCCATGCGGTTGGTCGCCACCGCAAGCGCGACGGTGATCGCCACCGGCAACCCCTCGGGAATCGCCGCTACCGCGAGCGCCACGGCGAGGAAGAACACCTCGGCGATGCTGAAGCCCTGGGCATATTGCGCCGCCGCCAGCACCACGACCGCGCCCAAGATCACGGCGCCGACCATGCGGGACAGCCGCGCGAGCCGGCGAATGAGCGGCGGGGCGGGCATCTCGCTCGCGGCCAATGTCTCGGCGATGCGGCCCACTTCGCTCGATGCCCCGGTGCGCGCGACGGCGCCGGTGGCGCGCCCGTTCAGCACCGTGCTTCCGGCATGGAGCAGGTTCCGCCGCTCGGCCAGATGCGCCGATTCGCTCAGGACCGCGCCCGCCTCCTTGTTCATCGGCGTCGATTCGCCGGTCAGCAGCGATTCGTCAGCCGTGAGTTCCTGTGCCGTCACCAGGCGGATGTCGGCCGGAACCCGCGACCCGGATTCGAGATCGACGATGTCGCCGGGAACCAGCTCGGCCGCGTCGACGACCTGGCGGCGGCCCGCACGGCGGACCACGACCCGGTTCGGCACCAAGGCGTCGAGGGCGGCGGCGCTTTCCTCCGCCTTCCATTCCTGGGCGGTGCCGATGGCGGCGTTGATCAGCAGCACGATCAGGATGAACAGGGCATCGGCCCCTTCGCCGATGCCGATCGAAAGCGCGGCCGCGGCCAACAGTAGGTAGATGAGCGGACTCTTGAACTGGCGCAGCCAGATGATGACGAGGGAAACGCGCTTGCGTTTCGGAAGCACGTTGGGGCCGAAAACGGCGAGCCTTCGGCCCGCCTCGGCTGGTTGCAGGCCATCGGCGCCGGTCTCGAGCGCCGCCAGCGCCGCCGACGCGGGCATGGCGTGCCAGGGCCGATCGGTGGCCGAGGGTTCGATCATGCGCCCTCGATGCTGTCGAGTGGGAGCGGAATGGCCGCGGGTTAGGGGGTCGCGCTGCGGTCGCGCACCAGGTAATCGAGCCCGTGGGGCGTATCCTGGATGAGCATGTAGTCCGCACCCTGGTCATCGGTGATCATCACGCGCACGGGCATCAGGCGGTTGGCGGTGCGCCAGAAGCGATAGACCATCATCGCGCTTCTCTGCTGGTTGCGCCCGCCGGCCATCCAGCCCGCGGAAGGCCTGACGCGCAACACGCCGCGGGCGACCTTTTCGACCGCGACGAACGGCGGCCCGTTGAAGGCCGCGGCCGAGTTCTTGTTCAGATCGTCAAGCGCGCTTTTGAAGGCCGGAAGCGCCGCATCGTCGATCTTCTGCTCTTCCTTGCTCAGTTGCTTTTTCTGGTCGGGGGGCCACGACGGCTGCGCCAACTTGTCTGGAAGCGCCGCCGCGGCCCCCTTGCCGGCGGATTCCGCGGCAAACGGCCGGGGCGCAAGCGCAAGCATGGCCGCGGCGGCGAACATCAGAACGGCCCCGAAGACTCGCGCCGGGGCGCGGGCAGGTGTCGGACGATTCGGCTTGCGGCGGGGCATGAAACCTCCGGTCACGGTTCTCTGGTTCGCTAAAACGTTTATATAATTGAAAAAATCACGTTCGGCGGCGGACCCCGCGGGGCCCTCGCGCGATCTGGCAACGGCTGAGGGGAAACGATAACTTTGCCGGCCGGTTGGTGCAAGCAATGCGGGCCCGGTCGCGTCCGGATTTTCGGGCGAATCGATGGCCCCTGTGTCTTGCCCGCACGGCGAGAGGGGGAAAGCCGATGAAATACGGTTTCAGGAACAGGCTCGAGGACGGCCGGCCCGCGTTGGGCTGCCTCGCCAACATGGGAAGCGCGGTCGCAGCCGAGATATTGGGTCGCGCCGGTTACGACTGCGTGATGACGGACATGGAGCACGGGCCGGGCGACGTGCTGAACACGGTGCACCAGCTCCAGGCCGTCGAGGCCACGCCGGCCGTGGCCCTGGTGCGCGTGCCCGAAAACGCACCCGTCTATCTGAAGCGCGTGCTCGATGCCGGCCCCAACGGCGTCATGATCCCGGCGGTGCAGACGCCGGCGGATGCTCAGAACGCCGTCGCCGCGTGCCGGTATCCGCCCCGGGGCGTGAGGGGTGTGGCCCATCCCATCGCGCGGGCCTCGGGCTACGGCACCGACCTCGCCCGCTACATGGCGGACTTCGAGCGGGAACTCCTCGTCATCTGCCAAATCGAGACCATGGCCGGGGTGGAGAACGCCCGCGCCATCGCGGCCACCGAGGGCGTGGACATGATCTTCCTCGGGCCCATGGACCTGTCGGCCAGCGCCGGTTTCTTCAACGAGCCCGACCACCCGGAGGTCGAGGCGCTGATAGGGCGCGTCGAAGCGGAGGTGAAGGGCGCGGGCCGTATGCTGGGCGGGCTGTCGACGAAGGCTCGTCCGGCTTCGGTGCTGTTCGAGCGCGGCTACGCGTTCGTTCTCGACGCCGTGGACATCGGCCTCTTGCGCGACGCGGCGCGCAACAGCGTGGAAGCGAGCCTGAAATACACCGCGGCGCGGTGACGCGCGTTCGGGCGCCGTACTCTACTGCGCCGCCCCGTATCCCCCGCCGCCCGGCGTCTCGATGACGATGACGTCGCCGGCATTCACGTGCAGCTCCACGGTGCCGGGCAGCGCGACCGCCTCGCCGCCCGCGCGAACGAGCGTGTTCTTCCCGGGCAGCCCGTCCGCTCCGCCGGCCAGGCCGAAGGGCGCCACCGTGCGCCGCGTGGAGAGGATGGCCGCGGTCATGGGCTCGCGGAACCTGATCTTCCGCACCACGCCGTCGCCGCCCTGCCAGCGCCCCGCTCCGCCGGAGCCCGCGCGGATTCGGAACTCCTCCACCAGGACCGGGAAGCGCAGCTCCAGCACTTCGGGGTCGGTGAGCCGCGAGTTGGTCATGTGGGTGTGCACCGCGCTCGCGCCATGGAACCCCGGTCCCGCCCCGCTGCCGCCGCAGATGGTCTCGTAATACTGGCGGCGCGCGTCGCCGAAGGTGAAGTTGTTCATGGTGCCCTGGCAGGCCGCCATCTGGCCCAAGGCCGCGAACAGCGCGTCGGTCACCCATTGCGAAGTTTCGACGTTCCCCGCCACCACCGCCGCCGGATAGCGGGGATCGAGCATCGACCCTTCCGGCACGATGAGGCGGAGCGGGCGGAAGCAGCCCGCGTTGAGCGGAATGTCGGCCTCGACCAGGGTGCGGAAGACATAGAGCACGGCGGCGCGCGCCACCGCGTAGGGCGCATTGAAATTGTTGGGGCGCTGCGCCGAGGTGCCGCTGAAATCGATCACGGCCGAGCGCGCGGCCTTGTCCACGGCGACCTGGACCTTGATCACCGAGCCGTCGTCCATCCGGGTCTCGAACGCGCCCCCGGACAGCGCCGCCAGCGCGCGGCGCACCGAAGCCTCGGCATTGTCCTGAACGTGGCCCATATAGGCCCGAATCACGGGCGCCGAATACTGCGCCACGGCGCGCCTCAGCTCCCTTGCGCCGGTCTCGTTGGCCGCGACCTGGGCCTTCAAGTCGGCGACGTTCTGTTCCGGGCTTCGCGCCGGCCACGGCGGCGCGCTCAACAGCGCCATCAGCTCCTTATCGCGGAAACGGCCATCGGCGACGAGTTGGAAATCCTCCAGCAACACGCCTTCCTCGTCCACGCTCCGGCTTGCGGGCGGCATGGAGCCGGGCGTCGTGCCGCCGATGTCGGCGTGATGCCCGCGCGAAGCGACATAGAAGAGAATCGCCTTTCCCGCCCCGTCGAACACGGGCGTCACCACGGTGATGTCGGGAAGATGCGTGCCGCCGCGATAGGGCGCGTTGACGGCGAAGCAATCGCCGGGCCGCATGGTGCCGTTTCTCGCTGCGATCACCGCCTTCACGCTTTCGCCCATGGAGCCCAGATGCACTGGGACATGGGGCGCGTTGGCGATGAGATCGCCCGTTTGGTCGAACACGGCGCAGGAGAAATCGAGCCGCTCCTTGATGTTCACCGAGCGGGCGGTGTTGGCGAGCGTCGCCCCCATCTGTTCGGCGATCGCCATGAACAGGTTGTTGAAGACCTCGAGCCGCACCGGATCGACGCCGGTGCCGATCGCCTCTTGGGCGGGCCGGGGTTCCGCGCGGGTCAACGACAGATGCCCGCCGGAAAGCATTTCGGCGCGCCAGTCCGGCTCGACCACGGTCGTGGCGTCCGGCTCGACGATGATGGCGGGCCCGGCGATGGTCTGACCCGTGCCGAGCATCCCGCGCTCATAGACCGGCGCCTCGTGCTCCCGCCCGCCGGTGAAGAGCGCGACGCGGGCGATGGGTGCGGCAGCGCCCGCCCGCTGGGCGTGGAATAAATCGGGGACTTCGGGCTCGCCGCCGCTTGCCTCCACCGACAGGGCGCCGATCACCACCCGCGTTTCCGGCGAAACGAATCCGTGGAGGCGCCGGTGCTCGTCCTCGAAGGCGGCGCGAAGATCGTCCGCTTCGTCGAAGCGGACCGGAATCGCCGTGTCGGAGCCCTCGTAGCGCAGATGCAGGGTGCGCTCCAGGCGCGCCGTGCCGCGGTCCACGCCCTGGCGCGCCACGCGGTCCAGCGCATCGGCTTCGGGCGGCGCGAACAGGGCGGCGATGTCTTCGTATCCGAATTCGTCGAGGGGCCGTTCCACGCTCTTCTCCACCATCGCCGTGATCGGCGACAGGCCGATGCCGAGCGCGGACAGCACGCCGGCCATGGGCGGCACCAGCACGCGGGGCATCGAGAGCGCGTCGGCCACCAGGCAGGCGTGCTGCCCGCCGGCGCCGCCGAAGCAGCACAGCGTATAACCGGTCACGTCGCGGCCGCGGCGCACCGAGATGGTCTTGATGGCGTTGGCCATGTTGTCGACGGCGATGCGCACGAACCCTTCCGCCGCCGCGCGCGGGTCGGGGCGTACGCCGGCGGATTTTCCTATCGCATCGCAGAGCTCCGCGAATTTTTCCGCCACCACCGCCTCATCGAGCGGCCGGTCCTGCTTTTCGCCCGCGATGCGCGGGAAGAACTCGGCCCTGATCTTGCCCAGCATCACGTTGCAGTCGGTCACCGTGAGCGGCCCGCCCTTGCCGTAGCAGGCCGGGCCGGGGTCGGCGCCCGCCGAATCGGGCCCGACCCGGTAGCGCGCCCCGTCGAAATGGAGCTTCGATCCGCCACCCGCCGCGACGGTGTGGATCTGGAGCATGGGCGCCTGGATGCGCACGCCCGCCACCAAATTGTCGAAGCTGCGCTCGAATGCGCCGTCGTAATGGGCGACGTCGGTGGACGTGCCGCCCATGTCGAAGGTGATGAGGCGCGACAACCCCGCTTGCCGGCCGGCCGCGACCGCGCCGGCGATTCCGCCCGCCGGCCCCGACAGCACCGCGTCCTTGCCGCGGAACAGCCCCGCTTCCGCGAGTCCGCCGTTCGACTGCATGAACAGGAGCCGCGCCGGCGCGATTTCGCCCGCGACCTTGTCCACATAGCGGCGCAGCACCGGCGACAAATAGGCGTCCGCGACCGTGGTCTGGCCGCGGCTCACGAACTTGATGAGCGGGCTCACCTTGTGGCTTGCGGACACATGAGTGAAACCCGCCGCCCGCGCGATGCGCATCAACGCTTCCTCGTGGGCGGGGAAGCCGTAGGCGTGCATCAGCACGATGGCGAGCGCGCCCGGGCCTTTCGCGCGGGCGGATTCGAGCGAACGCAGCGCCGCCGCCTCGTCGAGGGGCGCCAGCACCTCGCCCTCGGCGGTGACGCGCTCGTCGATCTCGATCACCTCGGCGTACAAGGGATCGGGCAGCACGATGCGCCGCGCGAAGATCTCGGGCCGGTTCTGATAGGCGATGCGAAGCTGATCTTTGAAGCCCCTGGTGACGGCAAGAACGGTCGGCTCGCCCCGGCGCTCGAGCAGCGCGTTGGTGGCCACCGTAGTGCCGATCTTGACCGCCTCCAGCGCGCCCTTCGGAAGGGCCGCGCCGGGCGCAATCCCCAGCACGTCGCGAATGCCGGCCATCACCGTGTCTTCGTAGCGGCCCGGATTTTCCGAGAGCAGCTTTCGGGTAACGAGCCGCCCGTCGGGCGCGCGGGCGACGATGTCGGTGAAGGTGCCGCCGCGGTCGACCCACACTTGAAATCCTGCGGGCGGTCGATGCGTCATGATACGGCCCCGCATCCCGGCGCGCGTCGGCGAACGGCTATGGCGCCGGCCCCATGAGACGGTCGGGGAGCCACGTGGCGATCTCGGGGAAGAAGCTCAAAAGGACGATCTCGACCACGATCAGCGCGACATAGGGCAGCGCGCCCCTGAGGACGGCGCCGGCGGGTGCATCGGGCACCAGGGCGCGCACGGTGTGAAGGTTCGAGCCCACCGGCGGCGTGATGAGTCCGATCTGGAGGTTGAGCGTCATCACCACGGCGAACCAGTAGGGGTCGAAGCCGGACTCGAGCAGGAGCGGAAGCAGGAGCGGCACGCTCATGGGGATGACGGCGATGGGGGGAAGGAAGAGCCCGAGCACGATCAGGCCGACGTTGATGGCGGCGAATATCTGCCACCGGTCGGGCGTCAGTTGCGCCGCGAGATCGGCAATCGCGCCTGGCACCTCGAAACGCGTCAGCATGAACGAGAACAACGCCGCGGCGGCCAGGATCATCAGCACGGCCACCGATTCGCGCGCCGTTTCCCGCAACACCGCGACCATGTCCCGGACCCGCCACATGCCGTAAAGGACCGCCACCAGCACGAAACACAGGACGGCCGCGCTCGCGGCCACCTCGGGCGGAGAGGCGATGCCGCTGCGGAACGCCAGCAGGATGGCGGCGACGAGCAGCACGAACGGCGCCACCTTGGGCACCAGCGCGACCATCTCGATCCGTGTGTAGCCGCGGGCGAATCCCCCGTACCGGCCGCGCCAGCGGGCGGCGGCGAACATGGCCCAGAGCACGAACAGCAGGGTCAGCAGCAGTCCCGGCACCAGCTCCGCCAGGAACAGCCGCGCGATGGAGAAACCGCCCGCGAGCCCGAACACGATCATGGTCAGGCTGGGCGGAATGAGGATGCCGAGCGTGCCGGCCGCCGCGATGGCACCGGCGGCCACGCCTTGATCGTAGCGGCGCGCCAGAAGCTCGGGCAGCCCCTCGCGCCCGATTGCGAGGCAGGTGGCGGCACCCGTGCTGGACAGCCCCGAGAACAGCGCGCCGGCGCAGATGTTGGCGACGATCAGGCCGCCCGGAATCTTGTGCAGCCACCGCTTCAACATCTCGCGCATGTCCGAGCCCGCATTCGACAGCGAGGCCGCGACGCCCATGAAGATGAACAGAGGCACGGCGACGAGCCCGAAATCCTCGAGCGCCGAGAGCAGCGTGTCGGCCACGAGATCGATCGCGCCCAGCCCCCATTGCCACACCAGAACCGCGATGGCGACGCCGCCCAGCGCGAACGCCACCGGCACGCCGATGACCAGCAGGACGATCAGCAGGGCGAAGACGACGAGGCCGATGGCGAGGGGCGTCATTCCGCGTTTCCTAGTCGGGGAAGTTGGCCGAGCCGATCGGCTCTTCGCTCTCGGCTGCTTCGACCGCGCCGACGCGCGCCAGAATCTCGGCCAGGCACTGCAACGCCAGCAGGAAGCTTCCCACCGGAAGCGAAAGGTAGGGAATCCACAAGGCGAGCCCGAAGGTCGCGTCCGCGCGCCAGCCTTCGCCCACGGCCACGTCGATGAGCCGCGCCCCGGCCCAGGTCACGGCCAGCGCGAACGCGCCCGAGACGAGCGCCGCCAGCACGGAGAGCACGACGCGCCAGCGGTGGCCCCCGCGCTTCTGCATCACCGACAGCGTCACGTGGCCGTGCACCGACATGACGTAAGGCGCGCCGAGGAAGGTGAGCCCCATCATCAGATAGGTCACGATGTCGGCGGGCCAGGGAGCGGGCTCGCCCAGGCCTATCCGCATCACCACCATCATGCAGACCAGCACCAGGCTCGCCGCGACCAGGGCGGCCGCCACGCCGCCCAGGAACCGCGACAGGCTGGTGATCAGGCGGATGAATGTCGCCATGCGGTGGTCCGGACGCTGCCGATGTTCTGCAAGCCGATGTTCTGCAAGCCGATGTTCCGGCCGATGTCCCCTGTGCCCGGCTCCCGCAACGGGGGCCGGGACGGCTTTCACTGTTTCATCGCGGCCGGGCCTGCGCAATAAAAAGTTCGCCGGGCGGGCGCCGCCTGTTCCGCCCGCCGATGGCCCGCGGCCGGCCGAACTTATCCAGTGCTTGCACCTGCGCAACTTTCTTCGAGGGACCCTTTGACAGAAATCAAAGCGCAGCCGGGCACGCGGACTGTACCGTCGCCCCTTCGTATCCCTCGTCCACGCCGAAGGGCGGTCATCCGATGCCGCAATCACGGGAAGATTTATGGCCGCCGGCCGAGCCGCTCCCCGCCGCGGGTCTCGCGTTGCGCGCCCTTCCCCTCTTTGCTGTGCAAACGGGCCTCGATATCGCGATGGCGACCGCGCATTTGCGGCATCCCGCCGTCTTCGAACGCCTGCGCGGTCTGGGCGATTCCGAAATCATCATCGACCCCGTCGATCTGCCGCTGGTCTTTTGCCTGCGGGCGGGCACGACTCCGCCGCGGCTCCGGGCCCGGCGCAAGTTCGGTCACTTCCATTCGGGGGCCGCCGTCATCCGCGCACCGTTTCGCGTACTGCTCCATGTGTTCGCGGCCGCGGACGACGGTGACGCCGCATTCTTCGCCCGCGATCTGGTGGTGGAAGGCGACATGAGTGCCGTGGTCGCGCTCAGGAACGCCATCGAGAGCGAAGAGCTGGTCCTCTCCGACGACCTCGCGTCCATCCTCGGCCCGTTTGCCGCTCCCGCCCGCCTGGCGCTGGGCGTGGCCGGGGC
>JBAVNO010000333.1:0-4997 GCA_049691095.1 Alphaproteobacteria bacterium
GCCTTAGGCTCGCAACGTCAATGCCCGTCGCGTGAGCGGCGGGTCGATTCCTTAATCGGACACAACGAAAAAGACAACGCCAGGGCGGCATGTCGTTGCCCTGCGGGCGGACTGGGGGGCCGTTCGCCTTCGCCTAGGCCTGGCTACGGGCCGCCCGCCGAGAAACGAAAAATCGCCGCGGCACGACCGCGGCCTAAGCTCCGTCCTGCGGCGTGCCCCGGCTCATTTGCCGGTCATCGCGCTCGAAAGATCGTTCTTGGGGCGGTCTTGGCCCAGGGATTCGCCCAGCACCATGAAATAGACGGCCTCGGCGATGTTCGTGGCATGGTCGCCGATGCGCTCGATGTCCTTCGAAATGAACAGGAGATGGGTGCCCGCCGAAATGCCGAGACTGCCCCCGGCCATACCCGCAAGAAGACCCCGGAAAAACGCCGTGTGAGCCTCATCGAGCTCCTTGTCGCGCATCCACACGGACAGCGCGCGTCCGGCGTCGCGTTGCTCGTAGGCGTCGACCACATCCCGCAACAATTCCTGCGCAAGGTTTCCCAGCCGCGGCACGGCGGCCACTTGCTCCACCGGCTCCATTTTGCCGAGCGCCATCGCGCGTTTGGCGATATTCGCGGCGTAGTCGGAAATCCTTTCCAGATCGCCGGATATCCTGAGCGCCGAAAGAACATCGCGCAGATCGCTCGCGACCGGCTGCCGCAGGGCGACGATCTTGGCCGCCTGGGCGCTCACCGCCTGCTCCAACCCGTTGACCAGGGCATCCTGGTCGATCACCTTCCGGCAGGCACCGTCGTCGCCCTCTACAACGGCCGCGATCGCCTCCAAAAGCTGCTCTTCGGCGAAATGCCCCATTTGAACCGCCAAGTCGGCAAGCTTGGTCAGTTCCTCGTCGTAGCTCTTGACGATATGTTCGGATGTCATAGGCGCTCGCTCCGGCTCATCCGTATTTGCCCGTGATGTAATCCTCGGTGCGCTTTTCTTTCGGGCTCGTGAAGATCATCGTCGTGTCGCCGAATTCGACAAGCTCGCCCAAATGCATCAGCGCCGTGAAGTCCGAAACCCGCGCGGCCTGCTGCAAATTGTGCGTCACGATTATGATCGTGTAATCGACCTGCAGTTCGTCGATCAGCTGTTCGATCTTCTCGGTCGAGCCAGGATCGAGCGCCGAGGCCGGCTCATCGAGGAGCAAGACCTCCGGGTTCAACGCGATCGCCCGCGCGATGCACAGCCGCTGCTGCTGGCCTCCCGACAGACTGAATCCGTTCGATTGGAGCTTGTCCTTCACCTCGTGCCAAAGAGCGGCTTTGGTCAGCGCCGCCTCGACCATCGCATTCAGATCCGCCCGCGACGGTTTCTTGTAAAGCTGAACCCCGAACGCGATGTTGTCGAAAATCGACATCGGAAAGGGCGTCGGCTTCTGAAACACCATCCCGATCCGGGAGCGGAGATTGTTCAGGTTCACGTCGCGCGCCAGGATGTTCCGCCCGTCCATCCAAATCTCGCCGTCCGCGCGCTGTTCGGGATAGAGCTCGTAGATCCGGTTCAGGGTGCGCAGAAGCGTGGATTTGCCGCAGCCCGAAGGGCCGATGATGGCGGTGACGCGCTTTTCGTGAAAGGTTATGTTGACCGAGTCCAGCGCAAGATGGTTGCCGTAGTGGAAGTTCAGGTTCTCGACCAAGAGCTTGGGGACCAGCGGCTCGGCTTCCTCGACCTCTTGCGCCTCCGCCAGCGGCAACGCCGGCGCGCCGGCGCCGTTTGCGCCGGGGCCGCGGACGAAGCCCGCCGCTGCGGCGGGCAATCCGTCGCCATCCATCAATTCCTGTATCATGAGCGCTTGTCCCTCGGTGCTGAAAGTAGGAAGCGGGCGGCGATGCTCAAGCCCAGGATGGCGGCTGTGGTCAGCAATGCGCCCGCCCAGGCGAGGCGCCGCCAGTCATCGTAGGGACTCATTGCGAATTGGAAGATGACCACCGGCAGGTTGGCCATCGGCGCATTCAGATTGGTGCTCCAGAACTGATTGTTGAGGGCCGTGAACAGGAGGGGCGCGGTTTCGCCGCTGATGCGGGCGAAGGCCAGAAGGACGCCGGTCACGATTCCCGCGCGCACCGCGCGGTAGCAGATCATGACGACAACCTTCCACCGCGGTGCGCCCAGCGCGGCGGCCGCCTCGCGCAGGTCGTTTGGAACAAGCCGGAGCATGTCCTCGGTTGTGCGCAGCACGACCGGAACGGCGATGATGGCCAGGGCCAGAGCCCCGGCCCACGCCGAGAAATGGTGGACGGTGGCGACGGCGACCTCGAAGACGAACAGGCCGATCAGGATCGACGGAGCGCTGAGCAGGATGTCGCTGACGAAGCGGGTGATATCGGTAAAGCGCCAGCCGCGGCCGAATTCGGCGAGGAAGGTCCCGGCCAGGATGCCGACCGGAGTCCCGATCGCGATCGCCAAACCGGTGATCATGAGGCTCCCGACAATGGCATTCAACAGCCCGCCGGAACCGCCCGGCGGCGGCGTCATTTTCGTGAAGAGATCCGGCGTCAGGGCGGAAATGCCGTAGGCGAACACCGTGGCCAAGATCGAAAAGAGAACGGCGATCCCCAGCCCCGTCACGACCACGGACATGCCGAGCGTGAACCCATTGGCGATCTGGCGGCGGTGATACAGCGCGATCATTGCGCTTGCCGCGCGTCGAGGCGTTGCAACATGAGCTTTGCCAGCGCCAGAACCGTCACCGAAACGATGAAAAGACAGAGGCCCAGTGCGATCAGAGACGAATAGTAGACGTCCCCGACGGCCTCGGTGAATTCGTTGGCGATGGTCGATGAAATCGTCGCCCCGGGCATGAACAGCGAAGGGCTGATGTGGTGCGCATTGCCGATGACGAAGGTGACCGCCATCGTCTCGCCCAGCGCCCGCCCCAAGCCCAGCATGATCGCGCCGATGACGCTGGTGCGCGTATAGGGGAGCACGATGTTCCTCACCACTTCCCAGGTCGTGGCGCCGATGCTGTAGGCCGACTCCCGCATCACCGAAGGCACCAGCAGGAACACGTCGCGCATGATCGCGGAAATGAAAGGAACGATCATGATCGCCAGGATCACGCCGGCCGTGAACAATCCGATCCCGAGCGGCGGCCCGCGGAACAGAGCGCCGACAAACGGCAGCACCCCCAAATGCGCCGCCATCCAGGGCTGGAGATGCTTGGCGAAATAGGGGGCGAACACGAAAAGGCCCCACATTCCGTAGATGATGCTCGGGATCGCCGCCAGGAGCTCGATCGCGGTGCCGATCGGCCGCCGCATCCATTCGGGGGCAAGCTCGGTGAGGAACAGGGCAATCCCGAAGCTCACGGGAACCCCGATGAGAATGGCGATTGCGGACGTCACCAGCGTGCCGTAAATCGGCGCCAGCGCTCCGAACTGGACCGTAACCGGGTTCCAGGCGTCTCGGATGAAGAACGAAAAGTGGAAGGCGCGGAAGGCCGGAACGGCGCCCCAGGCGAGCGCGCCCAGGATGGCCAGAAGCGTGAGCAGCACCACGGCGGCGCAAAAAAGCGTCAGGCCGAAGAAGCTTCGGTCGGCGATCTCCTGCGTGCGAAAGCTCTGTGAGGAGCCAACGCTTACGGTGTCCAGCGCCGTCATACGAGACTCACGCACGGCGCGGATGGGCTCGGCGCCGCCGAGCCCATCCGTGCCGGTGCAGTTTGTACCCTGGCAGTTTGTACCCTGTGCAGGCGGCTATTTCGAATTGTCCGCCATCGTGGCGTCGAATATCGCCTTACCGTCCGAACCCTTGATGTCCTTTGCCCACATCCCGCGCACCAATTCGACCACGTTCTTCGGCATCGGGACGTAATCGAGCTGCGCCGCCATTTCGCCGCCGTTCACATACGCCCAATTGAAGAACTTCAGGACCGCACGGGCCGTGTCCGGCTTGTCCTGGCTCTTGTACATGAGAATGAAGGTGGCCCCTGTGATCGGCCAGCTGTTCTCGCCCGGCTGATTGGTGAGAAGAAGGTAAAAGCCGGGAGCATGGGCCCAATCGCCGTTCGCCGCGGCCGCCTGGAAGGATTCGGCGTTCGGCGCCACGAACTTGCCCGCGGCATTCTCGAGCAGCGAATTCACCAGTTTGTTTTGAAGCGCGTAGGCGTATTCGACATAACCGATGGAGTTATCGAGCTGCTTGGTGTAGGAGGCGACCCCTTCGTTGCCCTTGCCGCCGACCCCGAGAGGCCATTCGACGGAGGTGTTCTCGCCGACTTGGCTCTTCCATTCCGGGCTAACCTGGGAAAGGTAATGGGTGAAGATGAAGGTCGTCCCCGAACCGTCCGACCGATGCACGACATTGATCGAGGCGTTGGGCAGGGAAAGGCCGGGATTGAGCTTGGCGATTGCCGGATTGTCCCATTTGGTGATCTTGCCGAGATAGATGTCGGCCAAAACCGACGGGGTCAGCTTCATGTCGCCGGGCTTGACGCCGGCAATATTGACGACCGGCACCACGCCTCCCATGACCATGGGGAATTGCACCAGTCCCGCCTCGTTCAGGTCTTCGGGCTTCAGCGGCATGTCGGAGGCGCCGAAGTCGACGGTCTTGGCTTTGATCTGTTTGATGCCGCCACCGGAGCCGATGGATTGGTAATTCAAGGAAATGCCCGACAGTCCCTTATAGGCGTCGGCCCATTTCGCGTAGATCGGATACGGGAACGTCGCACCCGCACCGGAGATGCTGTCGGCGCGGGCCGCGCCCGCCGCCACGAAGAATACCGCGCCGAGAAGCGCTATTAGCTTGAAAGGCTTGAGCATATCTGTCCCCCGCGAGTTGTGAGATCCCTCGAAGCACCACAACGCGATGTCGGGCTCCGCGGTATAGAGTCATAGCCCCACCTCGTTACACTTTTGTGGCAGACGGGTGATTGTTCGGCGCTCGTGGCGGCGGCGGCGAAAATGAGGCGGCACAAATGATTCGAAAGCAAGGATCGGGGTGCGGCC
>JBAVNO010000334.1:0-13144 GCA_049691095.1 Alphaproteobacteria bacterium
TCGGCGATGCCACCTATACCTACGAATTTAAAATAGCCAGACGTCTCCAGCACCTTCGCAACGTAGGCGACCTCCTCGACGTCCATACTGTAAGATGCAGCGAGCAGCCACTTTTCATGAATGCTGAATCGCTCTCCGTAGGTTGATTGGCGGCGGACAATTGAGAGGAGCATCTTATCCGCCCGTTCGCTTAATGGTGGTGGCGAAAGCGTGGTGAGGGAATTCAGAATTTCGCTCGAGATAATTGGAACTACACCGCGAGCGTTCTGCTCAAAAATCCATCCAGAAGCTGTAGCCCGCTGTTTTCGGTCCAGTTTACCGATGACGGCGCGCGCGGACCCGGTAAGAAAATAGGTTTGACACCTTGGACACGTATATTTGATACGGTCACCCGACCTTAAAGCTGTCGCAGTGGGTTCACCGCAAATTTCGCAAGGATCAGTATCTGCCATCATCAGCCACTCCCAAATCGCACCACGCACCGCCGCGTCCGAGATTATACGGGAGTCCAAATAGGTGGTACAAAGTCACCAGTCATGAGAGGTGAAAAGTCCCGGTTTTCTGGGCTCCTCGCTGGTTGGTGAGAGAGTCCTATCCCCTCCGCCGCCATGCGTCCTAATCCAATTTGGCTGCCCCGCGAAGCATTACGGATTAATCCACATGGAGCAATTCCGCAGGCCTGCTTAACAGCTAGGGATGATGTACTCACGTCATCTGTTGGTCGGGCAACTACTCGTGCAGCCGAAACATCGGGTTCGGCTCAAGAGCGGGTGCTTAGCTATTCGAGTTCTGCTTGCCAAGCAGTCAGAGTTCGAATGATCCGGGATCCTCGCGCTGCGGGTTGCATGACTAAATGGCAGACCGCTAACTCCTCTCATCCCGCTCCTTGTAACTCCGAAACACGCCTTCCTCGCTGAACGCGATCCGGCGGTCTCGCTCCGGGTAGGCCCCGATGCGCGGCCGCGCGTTACGGCTTCCTCGATTTCAGCTTGATCGTCTCGCCGTCCACGACGAACGTGCCGTAGCCGCGGTGGTGGAGGGTCTTGGGATTCTTCTGCCTCGGGTCGATCCACGCCTTGAGAACCTCGAGGATGAAGAGGTTGTACGTGTTCACGAGGCGCGTGTCGGCGACCCTGCATTCGAGATTGGCGAAACACTCGGCCACCAGGGGCGGCGCCACGCGCCGGGCCGGCGCCGGGGTGAGGCCGAAGGCCGCGAACTTGTCGATGTCGCGGCCCGATGAATTGCCGACCTTCACCACTTTGGGCGCCAGTCTGCGCGCCGGAATCGCGATCACGCACTCGCCGGTCGCCCGCAACGCGGCGAAGCTGTGATTGGCCTGGCTGACGACGCAGGCGACCAGCGGGGGCACGAAGTCCACCATCATGTGCCACGACAGCGTCATGACATTGGCGCAGCCTTTGCGCGCGGTCGTCAGCAGCACCACCGGCCCCGGCTCGAGCAGCCGGTAGACCTTGGACAAAGGCAGCTCTTTCATCGTCATCGACCCACCGGGATTCGCGGGACGCGCCATTTCCGTCGGCTCAACCTTGGCGATGCATGGCCCTCGGCAACGCTTGGGGACTCTACGCCGGAACGGCGCCGGCCGGTCGTCGTAACGAGACGTCGGCAAAACGACTCCGCCCGGACGCGGCCGCAGGTTTTCGGAAGCGTGAGGGCCGGAACAACCGAAGAAAAAGGCAAATGCGGCCAAAAACAACAGCATGTACGTGATAATGATGCGTTTTATCGGCCAAGTATTGTTAACGATTCGACTTCCGGTTATTTATCCTTGTATTCTATGGGTAGCCCGCCCACATGCTTAATGGCGGTAAATCATTGCCGCCATGGGCAAGGGGTCAGCACATGGCTGGAATCAATTTGCAGGCGGCGCCGAGTGCGTCCGCGCCAAGCACGATGAGGGCGTCCACGAGCCCGCAAAAGGGATCGCACCAGAACGGCGGCCGGGACGGGCAGTTTGCCGTGGGCGATCTGCCCGAGGCGATGCGGGCGCACACGGAGGCATGGTTCAAGGCGAACAGGTCGATCTTCTTGGGCCAAACCGAAACGTGATCGCGGGCCTGATTGCGGGGATGGTGACGCGGCGCCGGGATGGCGCGGAAGCTGCCGTGCGGATAATGCTGCCGCCCGGTTAGTGGAGCGGATCCGCGGCTGAGCCGCACACCTTGACGGCGCGAGTTTTCCGAGACCCTCCGGTCTTCCGAGAACCGCCAGGAGAAAAAGATGGAAGAACAATCCGCGCACTGGGACGCACTTTCGGCCGCCCGGTATCGAGAGAAGGCGATACACTGCAGGAGCCTGGCTCTTGGCGCGATCTCAAGCGGCGTCGCGCGCGAGCTCGAGT
Organism: Alphaproteobacteria bacterium; assembly: GCA_049691095.1. Classification (GTDB taxonomy): domain Bacteria; phylum Pseudomonadota; class Alphaproteobacteria; order DATDPM01; family DATDPM01; genus JBAVNO01. Next base: position 2,366 of record JBAVNO010000334.1, read on the forward strand.
CGATCGCCCTGGAATACGACGGCGACGCCGAGAAGCTCGAACGCTGAGTGCCTATGATTTGATTGTGCCGCGCCGCGTTGCGCGGTGTTTCGAGAGTAACCCGGATAAAAGAGGCGGCAAACAAGCCCGCGACGAAAGCCACCAAGGGAGGGCTTCCATGTTCCAATCCATCGATCGAGCCGGCGGTCTTCTTGCCGCGGCGGCGCTCGTCTGCACCATCGGGGGCGCCATTGGGGTAGCCATCGCGCTCGGCCACGCTTCATCGGCGGCGGCGCAGATGACCGAGGTTGTCGGCGGCGCAAGCTCGTCGGACAAGGCCGCGACGGCGACCGACCGGCCCAACGCGGTTCAAGCCAACGCGGTTCAAGCCAACGCGGTTCGAGAAATCACGCCCAAGGAACTGTCCACCGCCCGTCTGCCGGCGGACGAGGGGGCCGATGTGGGGACCGACGCGGCGATTGGCGCGGTGATCGACGAGGGCGGCGATGCCGGGCGCTCCGCGGTCGAGCGCTGGACCCCGTATCACGAATTCCTGTTCGATTACGATCAGGCGCAGATTCGGCCTTCGGACGTGAGCAAGGTCACCGCGATCGTGGCGCACCTGGCGAAGAATCCGTCCCTGCGGCTGGGGATCGACGGCTCCTCGGGGCCGAACAGCAACGGCCTCCATGACCGGGTCCTGACCGAGAGGCGCGTCGACGCCGTACGCGACGCCCTGATCAAGGCCGGCGTTCCGGCCGACAGGATCGCGCTCGGTGGATTCGCCGAGCCGCAACTCCGGCGCGACCGCCAAGTCGAAGTGGTGCTCGGCACCGCCAACTAGCCGCGATTTCCAAGCCCGTCGTTCATCGTCCCCTCGGCCCTCGCTCCGGCCCTCACCCCGGCCCTCACCCCGGCCTTCTCCCTCAGGGAGAGGGAGGGACCCGCAGCCTTGCTGCGGGAAGGTGAGGGAAATTCACGATGTGCCGCATCGAGGCCGGCCTCGATGGTGCAACCCGCGCAGAGCCGCAGGCCGGATCGGCCATGCTCGGGCTTCGGCCTTCGATTGTCACAAAAATGTAATGCCGACGGCTTAGTGTTGCATCCGGTCCCGGATTTGGCGGCCCGTCGCGCCGTGCGTGAACGCCAAGACGTTCGCGCTCTCCGCTCCGGGCGCCGGGGTAGCGGGACGGCGCGGCGGAACCCGAAGCCTGGCGTGCTTCATGACCGCTTCAAGGTGGTTCGTCGCGTTCGTCGCGGTGCATCGGTCCGGCCTCGACCGCGGTCTCGACCACACCGCGGGTTGGGCCGCACGGGATAAGCAGATTTCGGAATTCATGCGCTGACGATGACGCTCAAGCAAACCGTCGTGTCCGAGCTGGGCGATCAGGAGCTCTTGGAGCCGGACCTGATCGCGAGATCGCTCGTGGCCAATGACCAGGTCAAATACTACTTCGCTCTGCTTCAGACCGCCCGAGACAACGCCGACAGGCCCCACGTTCCCGCTCCCGATCTCAAGGCGGAGAGGATCGCAAGCCAGCTCACCGACGACTGGCTCGATGATGTCGTCTCGGGGACCGGGAAGGACGGCTCCGGAGCCTACCGCGTGCCACGCGGGCCGGACATCCTGCGGCGGATCAGGTCCGGCATCGAGACGATGCTGGAATGCCTGCCCGAAGCGGATCGGGCGCCATTCCTCGCGCGGCTGGCCAAGCTCGAGGTCCCGGCGCGCGACGATGGAGCGATTCCCGGCGATCTGATCGCGGCGATGACATCGGGGAACCGCAAGGCGGGAGACAGTCTCCACCTCGTCGTGATGGATGCCCACCGCGCCGTCAACCAGCTTCAGGCCGCGACGGCGGTGGAGACCGTCGCGGGTGCCCGGGTCCATCGCCTCTCGGAGACGGGAAGGCGGCGCGTCGAAGCCTTCATGGACGGCCTCAATCGCACGGCGCCTTTGAAGTTCGACCACCCGGGACTTGGGACGACCGCGACCGAGCACAACGGCTACCTGCTGATTCAGAACGATATCGGCACGACCGATGCCCACGTGCTGGTGGTGCGCGTCCACGAACTCGGCGCCACGGTGACTTATACGGACATCCACCGCGCCCGCCTGAAATTCTTCAAGAGCCTCTTCGAGGCGTTCGATGTGGCCTGGGAGGGCACCGAGCAGCGTCAGAGCGACAAGCTATCCTCCGGCCAATACTTGCTCGCGACGGGCAGCTTCAACGCCCGGGATGAGGCCGAGCTTCGCGCGTTCCTCGCCCATCTCGGGTCCCGCATCGTGTTCCTCATCGACTGGAACCGCATGCGAAAACGGCTCCGCGGACTCGTGAGCAAGACCCGCGCGATCGGCGTGCTCAAATGGGCGGCCAACAACGATTACGGACACCGCGCGCTGATCGAGATCGGCGGCGAGCGGGCTCTGGCCGAGGCCGTCGAGTATGCAGCCGGGCAAAATCTCCGGTACGGGCAGCGCCTCGATGAACTCATCAGCGAGGACCACGCCGGCGAGTTCCTGCAGGAGGCGATGCGGCTCGCCTCCGTCGGGCTGCGACAGCGACGATCCCGGCGCGCCATTCAGGACGAGATCAAGGCCAAGCTGCGGCGCTATTTCGAAAACGAGAGGCTCGGCATCTTCGTTACGGCGGCGGCCCATGTGGCCTTGGGTTTCGACATCGCTTTCCTTCTGCGCGAGGCTCTCGAGCGAATGGGCAGCGCGCAGGGCCGGGCTTGGATATCGACGTTCGCCTCCCGCGCCGCGCTCTGGGAGGCGAAGGCCGACCAGCTGTTGAACGACGCGAGAGAGGACATCAAGCGATTCCAGCGTCCGCGATCGTTGCTCCAGTTCTTCGAGCGCTCCGACGACGCGATCGACGAGTTGGAGGAGGCGGCCGCACTTGTCGACCTCTCCCTTCTGATTGCGCCGTCCGCCGCGGTCGTGGCCAAGCTGAAAGAGCTTGCGGATTTGCCGCTGAGGTCCGCCCAAGAGCTCGTGAAGTGCGTCGAATGCGCGGCGTCCGTCATGCGGTCCGACGTGCGCGACGACCTCGATGAGTTCCTGGCGGCGCTCGAGAAACTGATCGCGATCGAGCACGCGGCCGACGAGCTTCTGAGGGCGATGAGGCGCTGGCTGATCGTTGATAACATGGACCAGCGGCAGATCATGCTGCTCCGCGAGCTGTCGCAAGCGCTCGAGACGGCAACGGATGCCCACACCCATGCCGGCCAGATGCTGCGCACCTATCTCATGGACGAGGTGATCGCATGACGCACCTGACCGGACCGTCGGGATCGCTTGCCGGGGAGGTCTACCGGATTCCCTTCGATGATGCCGCGAAGCCGCTACCCACCGAGGAAACGGTTGGTTCCAAAGCGCACAATCTCATGCGGCTGGCCCGCCGCGGGCTGCCCGTACCGCCGGCGTTCGTCCTGAGCACCGGGGTTTGCCGGGACTATCTGAGGAGAGGCGCGGCGGCGCTCGAAGGCCTCGGGGAGATTTTCGATCGCGAGCTGCAGCAGCTCGGCGTCCGGACCGGCCGGCATCTCGGAGATGCGAAGCGGCCCCTGCTCCTGTCCGTCCGTTCGGGTGCCGCCGTTTCGATGCCGGGCATGATGGAGACGGTCCTCAATGTGGGTCTCACGGACGTGACGTTGCGCGCACTCATTCGCATGACCGGCAATCCCCGTCTCGCCCACGACTGCCAGCGCCGCCTCGTGCAGCAATACGGCGAGGTCGTGCATGCGATACCTCCGGCGAGGTTCGAGCGCAGGCTCAAGGCCCTGTTCGCCGATCTCGGGGCATCGGATGGCGACGAGCTCGACACGGGCGGCCTCGAACGGATTGCCCACGCCTTGCAGGATGATTTCGAGTCCGCCACCGGGCGCCGGTTGCCGTCGGATCCGCTGGCCCAGCTCAAGGCGGCCGTCGAGGCCGTGTTCCGCTCGTGGGAAAGCGCCCGGGCACGGAGCTACCGGACGCTGAACGGAATTCCCGACGATCTCGGGACCGCGGCCATCGTGCAGGCGATGGTGTTCGGGAATCTGGGCCCGTCGTCGGGTTCGGGCGTGGGATTCACCCGCAATCCGGCAGACGGCAGCAACGAGCTCTACGTCGACTACCTGCCGAACGCGCAGGGCGAGGACGTGGTCGCGGGGCGCCGCAGGGCGATGGGCCCGGAAGAGCTGGAGCGGCGCGCACCCGAGGCCTACCGGTCGCTCATCGAAGCGCGGCCGCTTCTCGAGCAGGAGTTTCGCGACATGCAAGACTTCGAATTCACCGTCGAGGAGGGCCGGCTCTTTCTGCTGCAATCGCGCGCCGGCAAACGAACCCCGCTCGCCGCACTCCGGATCGCGCACGATCTTGCCGAGGAGGGGCTCATCTCGGCCTCCGAGGCGCTTGCCCGGATTGACGCGGTCGAGCTGGGAGCGATCGAGAACGTCGGATTGAAGCCGACGGCGGACCAGGTGGCGCTGGCGCGCGGTACCTCTGCAAGCGCGGGCGTCGCGATCGGAGCCGTGGCGTTCGATCCGGAGCGGGTCTCGGCCCTTAAGCAGCGGGGAAAGCCGGTCATCCTGGTTCGTGAGACGGCGGAGACAAGCGACATCGGAGCGCTGTCCGAGGCGGCGGCGCTGATTACGGCGGAGGGGGCGCGCACGTCGCATGCCGCGGTGGTTGCGCGGCAGCTTGGAAGGGTCTGCATCGTCGGCTGCGAGGGACTCTCCATAGACCCTTCGGGGCGAAAGGGCGTATTCGGCGCGGAGACGATAAAGGAAGGCGAAATCGTGTCCGTAGACGGCGTCAAGGGCGAAATTTACCGCGGGGCAATCGAGGTCCGCAGAGAACGCCCCACCGAACTTCTCTCGAAGATCGAGCGTTGGCGCGGAAGGGAAGAATCGGGCATCAAGAGAGTCCCTGCTTGATCGCGAACGGGACGCCGATGCCGCCGTTGGCCGGAAATCGGCACCGGGCCGCGCTCTTGCCTCGATATCCCCGGGTAACGGGCGGAAGACATTCGCATCGCGGCATGTCTCATTCCTGCTGACGTCCGCTCAGGGCCGGGAGCGGACGCCCTTGAACTCCGTTCGCCGCCGCTGGCCGCTAGACCTTCGAATCCAGCTCCTTGTAGTGGCGGAAGATGCCTTCCTCGCTGAACGGGATCCGGCGCTCCGAGTCCAGATAGGCGGCGATCCGGGGCCGCGCCGCGACCCGGTCGTGCAAGCCGACGACGCGCGGAACCTTGTTCTCGATCCGCGCCATGGCGCGGGGAAAGGCGTAGCGCAGCCCCTCCACGACCTGGAATAGCGACAGGTCGGCATAACTTAGCCGCGGCCCGACCAGATGCGGGCCGGAACGCGCGCGCCCACGCGTGTTCCCCTCCAGCACCCGCTCGAAATAGCCCAGGAATTTCGGCACCCGGCGTTTCAGGAAATCGGCGGCGCGTTTGCGCGCCTCCCGCTTCTGGTCCTCGTAATAGAGGTTGCCGGAGATGGGATGGTGGGTGTCGTGGGTCTCCTGCACCAGATCGGCGATGGTCAATTGAAGCTGATGGGCCCAAAGCCGGCCGGCCTCGCTTTTGGGCGCGAGGGCGTGGCGGGGGCCGAGATAGAGGAGGATGTTGGCGGTCTGGGCGATGACGAGCGGGCCGGCCTTGAGGAACGGCGGCGCGAAGGGCGGGCATTTGGATTCGCGGGCGTCCATGAGGCGCATCATGGCGGACATGCCGCCGCCTTTGCCCGCCGGCTCGCGGGCCACGTCCACATAGTCCGCGCCGGCCTCCTCCAGCGCCAGGCGCACGAACTCGCCGCGGCCCTGGATCGACGGCCAATAATAAAGCTCGTAGCGCATCGCTTCGCTCCCTTGCGTTGCGCCGCTCGGTGCGGCCTTGAATCCCCGCGGGCGGCGCGTTCACTCCCCGGTGTCGTCGGGCGCGACTTCGGGCAAACCGCCGGCCCGGGCCACCACGGCCGCGAGGTCGGTGCGCGACTCGATCCACACGCCGGCTAATTTGGCCACCGCCGCGCCGTGCATGACGGAGTGGGCGCCGATGTCGCTGCAGTCCTTCGCCACCGGCATCTCCAGGTTCTCGTAGAGCGCCGCCGCGTCGGGGTCGCTGTCGGTCCTGGTCGCCTGGGGCATCTCGTAGACATCGCCGGTGCGGAGCATCTTCGCCAGGTTCTCGAAGAAACCGCCGGTCTGGGGAGCGTAGGCCCCCGACAATGTCTTCGCGAGGGTGATCTGCACCGCGTCGCGCCTTGAGTAGAGATTGAGGATCCTCCCGAAGCGCCCGGGCGAGGCCTGGTAGCGGAATTTTCGTCCCACCCGCTTGGGGCGCATCTGCTTTCGAAGGTCGAACCTGTCGGCCAGGGTCTTGGGCTGCTCGAACACGTAGTCCGGCTCCCAGAAATGGGGGCAGGCGAGGAACACGGCCCTGTCGATGCGCACGTCGGGCGCGAGTTCGGGAAGCGAACTCGCCAGCTTGACGACGTTGCAGCCGTGGCTGTGGGCGATGATGCGGATGGGTTCATCGGTGGCCTGGCGCAGTGCGCTCAGGTAGCGCGCCAGCCCCACGGCGGCCGCGCCGCGGGCCAGCCCCTCGGGCGTGCCCGTCCACTCGTACCTTCCGTCCACGGTCTGGAGATAGGGGCCGGCGCCCCACAACGGGTCCCATGTGCGGCTCGGGTTGAGCTCGGGGATCGCGCCCACCGGCTTGCCCTTGACGCGCCAGATGTCGTGGCCGCCGGTGACCGCCTGCATCGCCTCGCCCAAGGCATGGCAGAAGCCGCGCGCGCCCCATGAGTTCCAATACCAGGACGAGCCCTTGGCGAGAGTCCCGTGGATGATGATCGTGGTCATGGCCCGCGTCCCCGGTTGGCTTCGGCCCCATCCTGGCAGCAACCGGCGGGGCCGGGATTGATCGGCATCAAAGGGCGCCCGCGTGACGCCGCCCGAGGCGCCGCACCTTGACGGGCCATCCGGCCCGCCTCATCGTGCGGGCCGCTGGACACAAAGACAATGAAACCGCGATCCGACTTCATGGCTGAGGCCATCGCCGAAGGGACCCGCGCCGGCGAGCGGGGCGAGGTGCCGGTGGGCTGCGTCATCGTCGATTCGAAGACCGGCGAAATATTGGCCCGGGCCGGGAACAGGACCGAGGAGCTTCGCGACCCCACGGCGCATGCCGAGATGGTGGCGCTGCGCGAGGCGGCGGCCCACGTGGGCGCGGCGCGGCTTGTTACCGCCGACCTCTATGTGACGCTGGAGCCGTGCGCCATGTGCGCCACGGCGATCTCGTTCGCGCGCATCCGGCGGCTCTATTACGGCGCCTACGACCCCAAGATGGGGGGCGTCGATCACGGGCCGCGAATCTTCCAGTCCCCGACCTGCCACCACCGGCCCGAGGTCGCGGGCGGGATCGACGAGTCGCGCTGCGCCCAGCTCCTGAAGACATTCTTCGCCGCGCGGCGCTGAGGGAAGAAACCGTCATCCTCCCTCACCCTCCCGCCGTCGGCGGGCCCCTCCCTCTCCCCTGAAGGGAGAGGGATAGGGTGAGGCACCGCGCCGCAGAGGTCAGCGGTAGCGGCTCGGCCTCCCTCTCTCTCATGCGACAGGGGCAGAGCGAGGCGCCGCATGGATGGGCGGCAGCGGCCGGGCCTCCCTCTCCCCTTGAGGGAGAGGGGCGGGGTGAGGGGAATTTGGGAGCCGCGCCGGAGCTGCCGAGTCCATTCGGCGCTTTCTCGCTCGTGCAAAGGAACGGGGTGAGGGAAGACGTCAGCCGCGTTTCACCGCGCGCCAGCCGATGTCCCGGCGCCAATATCCTTGCGGCCAGTCGATGAGGTCCACGGCCTTGTAGGCGGTCTCCTTGGCCTCGCGGATCGTCTTGCCGAGCGCGGTGACGCCCAGCACCCGGCCGCCGTTGGCGAGAATCCGCTCCCCGTCCCGTTTCGTCCCGGCGTGGAACACGGTGACGTTCGGCACCGCGCCCGCTCGCTCCAGGCCGCGGATCTCCGAGCCCTTCTCGTAGGACCCCGGATAGCCCTTGGCCGCCATGACGACGCAGAGCGAAGTTTCGTCGCGCCAGCGCAGGTCGATGTGGTGCAGCATGCCGTCGCGCGCGGCGATCAGCGCCGGCAACAGGTCGGATTTGAGGCGCACCAGGAGCGCCTGGCACTCGGGGTCGCCGAAGCGCACGTTGAATTCCAGCAGTTTCGGGCCTTCGCGCCCGATCATCAGCCCGGCGAACAGCACGCCCTTGAAGGGTGTGCCGCGCGCCGCCATGGCCTGGACGGTGGGCGTGAGGATTTCGTCCATGACGCGGCGCTCCAGCGCCTCGGTCAGCACCGGCGCCGGGGAATAGGCGCCCATGCCGCCGGTGTTGGGGCCGGTGTCGCCCTCGCCGATCCGCTTGTGGTCCTGGGCCGAGGCCAGGGGCAGCACGTGCACGCCGTCCACCAGCGCGAACACGCTCACTTCTTCGCCGTCGAGGCAGTCCTCGATCACGATCCGCTCGCCGGCGGCGCCGAACACGCGGCATCCCAGCATCGACTCGACCGCGGCCAAGCCCTCGTCGATGGTTCCGGCGACCGTAACGCCCTTTCCCGCCGCGAGCCCGTCGGTCTTGACCACCAGCGGCGCGCCCTTGGCGCGGACGAACGCGCGCGCCTCGTCCAGGTCGGTGAAGACGGCGAAGTCGGCGGTGGGGATGCCGTGCTCGCGGCACAGCTCCTTCATGAACACCTTGGAGCCTTCGAGCGCGGCGGCCTTGGCCGAGGGCCCGAAGGCGGCCAGTCCTTCCGCCTCCAGCCGGTCGGCGAGGCCCGCCACCAGGGGCGCCTCGGGGCCGATCACGGTGAGGTCGATGCTTTTCTCCTTGGCGAAGCGCACCAGGGCGTCGCTGTCCTCGGCCGCGATGGGGACGCAGGTCGCCAATTCCGCGATGCCGGCGTTGCCCGGCGCGCAATAGAGCTCGCTGCACAAGGGCGAGGCCCACAGCGCCCAGCAAAGCGCGTGCTCGCGGCCGCCGCCGCCCACCACCAGGATCTTCATGCTGTCCTCAAATCGCGGGAATCCCCGTCGCGCCGGTGCTGCTTGCGCCCCTTCCGGCGCGGGGCCATCATAATGAGCGAACCCGCGCTAGGCGACAGATGAGCGACACGCCGACACGAAATCCCGCCCCCAATCCCGAGACCGGCCTCCACAACCTTCCGGTCTATACGGTGAGCGAGATCTCGGGCGCGGTGAAGCGCACGCTCGAGGGCGAGTTCGCGCACGTGCGGGTGCGGGGCGAGATCTCGGGCTTCAAGCGCCCGGGCTCGGGCCACCTCTATTTCAGCCTCAAGGACGAGCAGGCGGTGCTGAACGCCGTGTGCTGGCGGGGCACGGCGGCGAAACTCGGCCTCGAGCCCGAGGACGGCATGGACGTGATCTGCACCGGGCGCGTCACCGCCTATCCCGGGCGCTCCCAATACCAGATCGTGGTGGACAGCATCGAGCTCGCGGGCGAGGGCGCGCTCTTGAAGCTGCTGGCCGAGCGCAAGAAGAAGCTCGAGGCCGAGGGCCTGTTCGCGCCCGAGCGCAAGAAGCCGATCCCGTTCCTCCCCTCCGTCATCGGCGTCATCACCTCGCCCACCGGGGCCGTCATCCGCGACATCCTCCATCGCCTGGCCGACCGCTTCCCGCGGCACGTGCTGTTGTGGCCGGTCGCGGTCCAGGGCGAAGGCGCGGCCGAGCAGGTGGCGGCGGCGATCCGGGGCTTCAACGCATTTCCCGCCACCGGCGGCGTGGCGCCGCGCCCAGATGTCCTCATCGTGGCGCGGGGCGGCGGGAGCCTGGAGGATCTGTGGGCGTTCAACGAGGAAGCGGTGGTGCGGGCGGCCGCGGCCTCGGAGATTCCCCTCATCTCCGCGGTCGGGCACGAGACCGACGTGACCCTGATCGACTTCGCGGCCGACCTGCGCGCGCCGACACCCACGGCGGCGGCCGAGATGGCCGTGCCCGTGCGCTCGGAATTGGTGGAGACCGTGCTGGGCCAGGAGCGCCGCCTGGTGGGCGCGATGGGGCGGCTCGTGTCCGAGCGGCGGCTTCGCGTCGAAGGGCTGGCCCGCGGACTTCCCGATCCGCGCTCGGTCATCGGCACCGCGACGCAGCTCCTGGACGACCGGGTGGCGCGGCTCGCCCAGGCGATTACGCATTACACCGAGCGTTTGTCCGACCGGGTGGGCAAGACCGCGGCGCGGCTTCGCCATCCCCAGATCGTGATCGACGCGTATCGGGCGGCGCTCGGCTCGGAAAAGCGCGCGCTTCAGGCCGCCTCGCGGCGGCTGCTGTCCGAATGGCGGCTTCGGCTCGACAATTTGGGCGGGCTGCTGGAGAGCTATTCCTATCGCGCCGTGTTGACGCGGGGCTTCGCGCTGGTCCGGGACGAGTCCGGTCTTCCGGTGGCCTCGGCCGCCGCCACCTATGGGGGACAGAATCTCGTCATCGGCTTTCATGACGGGGACGTGCCGGCCGTGGTGACCGGCGAGGGCGCGCCGGATAAGGACGAAGAGAAAGCCAAGCCGAAAGGCGCGAAGGCGGCGCCCGGACGAAAGCCACGCAAGTCTTCCAACGGCCGCCAGGGAAAACTGCTGTGAGAAGACTGTTGTGACGCGGGCGAGGGGATCTTTCCCGACCCGCCGGCTGACGCGCGGTGCGGCCTGGGCATTGATCCTGTGGGCGTCCGCCTTGGCGCCGGCCGCCGCCGCGGACGATTGGCCTGCTGATCCGCCGGTCACGCCCCCGGTGACATTGGAGGGAGC
>JBAVNO010000335.1:0-4369 GCA_049691095.1 Alphaproteobacteria bacterium
TCGTCGCCATGACCGTCATCACCGGCCTCGTCTACCCGCTCGGGATGACCGGCATCGCGCAGCTCCTGTTTCCCCATCAGGCCAACGGCAGCCTGATCGAGAAGGACGGCAAGGTGATCGGCTCCGAGCTCATCGGCCAGAATTTTACCGGCGACCAGTACTTCCACGGGAGGCCGTCGGCCACCTCCGGCCCCGACCCGAATGATCCGACTAAGAGCGTTTCGGCGCCCTACAACGCCGGGGCTTCCAGCGGGTCCAACGCCGGGCCGACGAACACGGGCCTGGTGGACCGGGTGAAGGGCGACGCGGAGAAGCTCGAGGCCGAGAACCCCTCCGCGCCGGTGCCGGTCGACCTGGTAACGACCTCGTCGAGCGGCCTCGATCCGGACATCACGCCGGCCGGCGCGCTCTACCAGGTGCCGCGGGTGGCCAAGGCCCGCAGCATCCCCGAAGATGAGTTGCGCAAGCTGGTAGCGGACCTTACCGAAGGGCGCACCCTCGGTTTTCTGGGCGAGCCCAGGGTCAACGTGCTCGGGCTCAACCTTGCGCTCGACGAGCACTATCCGCAGCGCTGAGTGCGATCTAAAATCCTTGGGCTATGGTCAATGTTGATCGCGACGAAAGGCCCAGTCCCGAAGCACTTCTAGCCGAGGCGCGACGCGAGGCGCGCGGCCGGCTGAAGATCTTCTTCGGCGCCGCTCCCGGCGTGGGCAAGACCTATGCCATGCTGGAGGCGGCGCAGGAGCGCAGGCGCGAGGGCGCCGACGTGGTTGTCGGCGTGGTCGAGACTCATGGCCGCCGCGAGACCCAGCGCCTGCTCGAGGGACTCGAGGTCCTGCCCCGCAAGAAGATGGAGTATCGCGACCGGACGTTCGAGGAGATGGACCTCGACGCCGTCGTCGCGCGGCACCCGAAGATCGTTCTGGTCGATGAGCTGGCCCACACCAACATTCCCGGCGGGCGCCACCTGAAGCGCTACCAGGACGTCGAGGACATCCTGGCCGCCGGCATCGACGTCTATTCCACCCTCAATATCCAGCACGTCGAAAGCCTGAATGACGTCGTCGAGCGCATCACCGGCGTCAAGGTGCGCGAGACCGTCCCCGACTCCGTGTTTGCCAAGGCCGACGAAATCGAGCTCGTCGATCTGCCGCCTGACGATCTCATCAAGCGTCTGGCCGAAGGCAAGGTCTACGTCCCCGAGCAGGCGCGCCGGGCCATCCAGAGCTTCTTCTTGCTCGGCAACCTCACCGCGCTGCGCGAGATGGCGCTGCGGCACGCCGCCGAGCGCGTGGATGCCCAGATGCTCGACTACATGCGCGCCCATGCCATCGCGGGGCCGTGGCCCGCGCGCGAGCGGATCCTCGTCTGCGTGGGCGCCGACAGCGTTGCGCCCCGGCTGGTGCGGGCCGCCAAGCGCATGGCGGAGCGGCGCTCGGTTTCCTGGGTCGCCGTCCACGTGGAGACGTACCGAGACATGGCCTTGTCCGAGCAGGACAAGAACCGCATCGCCCAGACCCTGCGCCTGGCCGAGCAGCTGGGCGGCGAGGCGGCGACTCGGCCGGGTGACGACGTGGCCGCGGAGCTCCTCGCCTATGCGCGGGAGCACAACTGCACGCAGCTCGTGGTCGGCAGGCCAAAGCGCGGCTTTTGGCCACGGCTCAAGCGCGGCGGCTCGGTCGCCGACCGGATCGTCACCAAGGCCGGCGCCTTCGAGATCCTTCTCCTCTCCGGCGAGGAAGCCGAGCCGATGGCCGAGGCCCTGCCGGCGGCGGCGCCGAGAAAGCCGCCGGACTGGCTCGGCTATGCCGTGGCCGGCGTCGGCGTGGCTGCGGCGACGGGGTTCGGCTTCGTAATCTATCGCTGGCTGCCGCTTCCGAACATATCGGTCGGATTCCTGATCGCCGTGCTGCTGGTCGCCATGAAGTTCGGTCGCGGCCCTGCCATCTTCGCCTCGATAACGGGATTCCTGGCCTACGATTTCTTCTTCACCGAGCCGCGCTTCTCTTTCAGCGTGGAGGAACCAGGGCATTTTCTCACCATCGTCTTCTACCTCGCCGCCGCGGTCATCGTGAGCAACCTGACGAGCCGGGCGAGCCGCCAGGTGGAGGCGACCAAACTATCCGCGCGGCGCACCGCGAATCTCTACGAATTCAGCCGCAAGATCGCCGTCGCCATGACCCAGGAAGAAGTTCTGTGGGCGGTCGTCCACCACGTCGCCGCCACGATCCGTGGCCGATCGCTTATCCTTCTGCCGCGGGATGGGAGGCTGGCCATTGCCGCCGGTTATCCCCCGGAAGACAAGATCAGCGACAAGGATGCCGGCGCCGCCGACTGGGCCTGGACCCGCGGCAAACCGGCCGGGCGCGGCTCCGACACCCTCCCCACCGCCGACTGGCTGTTTTTGCCGCTCAAGACCGCGCGCGGTCCGGCCGGCGTGATGGGCGTGCAGATGCACGGTCAGGATTTGCTCACGCCCGAGGACAGCCGTCTGTTGGGAACGCTGGCCGACCAGGCGGCCGTGGCGATCGAGCGAACCGCGATGGCGGCGGACGTAGAGAAGGCGCGGCTCACCACCGAGACCGAGCGGCTGCGGTCCGCGCTGCTGTCGTCGATCTCCCACGACTTGCGCACGCCGTTGGTGTCGGTCCTCGGCGCCGCGACGAGCCTGATCAATTATGAAGAGACGTTATCGCCGAAACAGCGTCACGACCTCGCGCAGACGATCCAGGACGAGGCGGAACGGCTCAACCGCTTCGTCCAGAACCTGCTCGACATGACGCGGCTGGGCTCGGGCTCCCTGAAGCCCAAAGCCGATTGGGCCGACTTGCGCGACATCGTCCACGCCGCGGTCCAGCGTTCCGAACGGCTTCTCAGTCGCCACAAAATTCGGATCGACATCGATTCTTCCATGCCGCTGATCCGCGTCGACTCCGTTCTGATGGAGCAGGTGTTCATGAATCTGATCGACAATGCGCGAAAGTATGCGCCGCCTGACACCACCATAACGATTTGGGCCTGCGGACAGGACGGGCAAGCGATCATCGAGGTCTGCGATCAGGGCCCGGGGATACCGGAGGCCGACCGGACGCGCGTGTTTGACATGTTCTTCCGCGCCGAAGCCGCCGACAAGGCCGTCGCCGGCACCGGCCTCGGCCTCTCCATTTGCCGCGGCATCGTCGAGGCTCATGGCGGTACCATCAAGGCGGAGGCCGGGGTCCACGGCACAGGGACATGCATCATCCTCAACCTTCCCGCGCCTCCGCAGCCAGTGGTCGCGCCCGCGGAAGTCGCGGATGGGTGAGGAAAAGACCGGTGTCCCGCATCCTGGTCGTCGATGACGAGCCCCAGATCCGGAAATTCCTGAGGATCAGCCTCGGTGCCAACGGTCACGAGGTGATCGAGGCGGCGACGGCGGCCCAAGGCATCGAGGCCGCTCGCGGGCAGAGGCCCGACCTCGTGATCCTCGACCTCGGGCTCCCCGACATGGACGGGCAGGAAGCGATCAGCGCCATCCGCGAGACCGGCCAAATGCCGATCATTGTGCTCTCCGTGCGCGCCCGGGAGGTCGACAAGGTGGAAGCGCTGGACCGCGGCGCCACCGATTACGTGGTCAAGCCGTTCGGCATCGGCGAACTGATGGCCCGGCTCCGCGCCGCGCTGCGCCGACGCCCCGAACCTGAGTCCGGCGAGCCGATGCTGCACGCGGGCTCGGTCAAGATGGATTTTGCCCACCGCGTCATTACCCGCGACGGCGAGACGATCCGTCTTTCCAAGAGAGAATACGATTTGCTGCGATTCCTGGCCTCCGCCCCCGGCCATGTGCTGACCCACAAGCAGATCCTCAGCGCCGTCTGGGGTCCGGCCCACGTCGAGGACACGGCCTACCTGCGCGTCTACATCAACCAGTTGCGTCAAAAGCTCGAGGCCGACCCGTCCTCGCCCCGGATCATCCTCACCGAACTGGGCGTCGGCTATCGTCTCCGCGTCGCCGAGTGAGCTGCACACGAATCGCGATTCGGTTGCCGAACCCGGGTTCGGGCGGATTTTCGTCCAGGCCAAGAAATGGCGCAGCGAGCCGGATTACCGCCTCGCTTCCGCTCGGCGTTGACGCGCGCGGCGCACTCTTTTCCTTTTTCGAGTGGGCGCCTCGGTCCCGAACCGGCGTGCCGTTCACCTCGCCCGCTTCCACATGACCGAAACGGGGACCGCGAGAGTCCCGGTTTTGGTCATGCGGAGGGCATACGCCTTTCCTCACCGCGGATCAAACCCGCCGAAGCCTTGGCGGAGGCGGATGGCGGAGGGGGCGGGATTCGAACCCGCGGTACGGTTTCCCGTACACACGCTTTCCAAGCGTGCGCCTTAAACC
>JBAVNO010000336.1:0-9029 GCA_049691095.1 Alphaproteobacteria bacterium
GCCTCGGGCCGACCGTCGCGGCCATCCTGGCGGTCGCCGCCCTGATGGTCGTGACCGGCGCCTTGCACGAGGACGGCCTGGCCGACGTGGCGGACGGATTCGCGGGCGGACACGACCGGGCGCAGAAGCTCGCCATCATGCACGACCCCAGCATCGGCACGTTCGCGGTGCTGGCGCTCGTGATCGCCGTCGCGCTGCGGGTCGCGGCCATCGGCGCCATCGGCACCGTCGGCGACCAAGGAGGCGGCACCTGGCCCGCCATGGCGGCCGTCATCGCCGCGGCCGCCTATTCGCGCGGCGTGCTGCCCGTGATCATGCACGGGCTCGGGCCGGCGCGAAGCGACGGACTCGCGGTCGAAGCCGGCCGGCCGTCGCAGGAACAGGCCCTTTTGGCCGTCGCGATCGGGGCCGCGGTCGCGCTCTTGACGCTGGGGCTTTGGGCCGGGTTGGCCGCGATCGTGGCCGGCGCCGCGGCCGCGCTTCTTCTCGCGGCCCTGGCCCGGGCCCAGATCGGCGGCATCACCGGCGACGTGCTGGGCGCGATCCAGCAGGCATGCGAGATCGCCGTCCTGCTTGCGGCCGCTGCCCTGGCATGAGCACCGAAACCGGCACGACCAAATGGTGGTGGATCCGCCATGCGCCGGTGACGGGGCACGACGGCCGGCTTTACGGGCGCAGCGACGTCTCGGCCGACGTTTCGAACGGCGCTGCGCTGTCTGCCCTTGCCGCGCGGCTGCCGGCGAACGCCGTCTGGATCGTAAGCCCGCTGTTGCGCACACGCCAGACCAGTGCGGCGCTCGCCCAACAGCTCCAGGACTCCGGACGGGAGGCGCCCGGGGCCGTCATCGAGCCCGATTTCATCGAGCAGGATTTCGGCGCGTGGCAGGGCCTTCGCTACGAGGAAATCGATGCCGCGCTGGGTCACGAGCGCAGCCGTTTCTGGTTCGCGCCGGCCGTGGTCACGCCGCCCCAGGGCGAAAGCTTCGCCGCGCTGGTGGACCGCGTTGCGGCGGCGATCGTGCGCCTCAACGAAACCTATGCGGAGCGCGACATCGTGGCGGTCGGGCACGCCGGCATCGTGCGCGCGGCGCTGGCCACGGCGCTTGGTCTCGATCCCGAGACGGCGCTGCAGTTCTCGGTCGATACCCTGTCGCTGACGCGCATCGATCACATCCGGGAAGACGGCGCCGCCGACGCCTGGCGCGTCGTGAGCGTGAACGATCGCGCGCACGTCACGCCGGTCGATTGGGGCCGCCGGAAAAAGCCCGCGGAATAAGGCGCGTTGGCGGGCTGCGCGGGGCTGTGATAGTCTCCCGCGTTCCGCCGCGGTTCGCCGCCGCTTTCGAACGGAAGCACCGCGGCTCCGTATGGCGCGCCGCGCCGTTCGCGGTATGGCGCGCCGCGCCGTTCGCGGAGTTTCCCTGTCCCGGACGCCAGTGCGATGTCCGCTTCCGTTTTCGATGGAATTCTTTCGCCCGGCGCGCGATTGCCGCGGACGACGCTCATTCTGGGCGGCGCGCGCTCGGGCAAGAGCCGGTTGGCCGAGGACTTGATCGCTGCGCGCGGGCCGGGCCTCTATCTCGCGACCGGCGCCGCGGGCGACGCCGAGATGGCCGAGCGAATCCGCCTGCACCGCGAACGGCGCGGCTCTTCGTGGCGCACCCTCGAGGAACCGCTCGACCTGGTATCTGCGCTCGTCGATCACGCCGCGCCCGGGCGGCCCGTGCTGGTCGATTGCCTGACGCTCTGGCTTTCCAACCTGATGGCGGCCGGGCGCGATCCCGAGGCCGAGACGGCGCGGCTCGCCGATGCGCTGCCGGGCCTCCGGGGACCCGTGGTGTTGGTCTCCAACGAGGTGGGGCTGGGCATCGTGCCCGACAACGCGCTGGCGCGGGCCTTCCGCGACCATGCGGGGCGGCTTCATCAGGCGGTGGCCGACAAGGCCGGGCTCGTTCTGTTCGTGGCCGCGGGCTTGCCGCTCGTTCTCAAGCGCGGGCCCGCCGGCCGGGATTCTTCCTAGCGCGCGCGGGCCCCAATGGCGTCACGAAAGGAAGCTGCGGTGGCGGACACGGAGACGGACGAGGCGCGGCGCAACCGCGAGCACCGCGACAAGATGCGGCGCCACAAGGCCGCCCGCGACCGGATGATGGAAACCAAGACCGAGGAGCGCGGGCTCGTCGTCGTGCTCACGGGCAACGGCAAGGGCAAGAGCACGTCGGCCATGGGCATGGCGCTTCGGTGTGTCGGCCACGGCATGAAGGTCGGGATCGTGCAGTTCATCAAGGGCGGCATGGAAAGCGCCGAGCGGCGGGTGCTGGCGGGCTTCCCGGATCTGGTGGTGTTTCGCGTCATGGGCGAGGGGTTCACCTGGGAAACCCAGGACCGGGCGCGGGACATGGCGGCGGCGCGGGCGGCCTTCGAGGCCGCGAAGGAGATGGTGTCCGACCCGTCGTTCAAGATGGTGATTCTGGACGAACTCAACGTCGTCCTGCGCTATGATTACCTCCCGCTCGGCGAGGTGCTGGATATGCTGGCCGGAAAGCCGCGCGACACGCATGTGGTCATCACCGGGCGCCACGCGCCGGCGGAGTTGGTGGAATGCGCCGATCTGGTGACGGACATGGCGCCGGTGAAACACCCGTTCCGCTCGGGCGTGAAGGCGCAGCCGGGCGTGGAGTACTGAGGCGCAATCATGGGACTGGGAGGCCCGCATACATGACGAGACCGATCTCTGCCGCCGTGACGGCCATTCTGTTCGCCTTGTTCATGGTCAGCGCCGCTCCGCCCGCCCGCGCGGCGAGCGACGAACAGGAGCTCGTGGACAAGTCCCGGCTCACCATCGAGAAGCTCGTGGCGGACAAGGCCTTCGGCACGATGAAATCCATGCTCGAGGACGCCAAGGGCGTGCTCATCATTCCGTCCCTTCTCAAGGGCGCCTTCATCTTCGGCGCCGAGGGCGGGTCGGGCGTGTTGCTGGCGCGCACCGAAAACGGCGGCTGGAGCTATCCCGCCTTCTACACCATGGGCGGCGGCAGCGTCGGATTCCAGATCGGCGCCCAGGCCTCCGAGGTGGTGCTCCTGCTCATGAACGAAGGTGCGCTTTCCGCGGTGATGAAGAACCAGATCAAGCTGGGCGCCGACGTGAGCGCGGCGATCGGCCCCGTGGGCGCCGGCATCGAGGGCTCGACCACGACCAATTTGAACGCGGACGTGGTCGCCTTTTCGAGCAACGCGGGCCTCTTCGGCGGCATCTCGCTGGAAGGCAGCGTGATCAACGGCCGCGAGTCGCACAACGAGGCCTATTACGGGTCGGGGGCGACGGCGCACGCGATCCTCGTCGAGGGCAAGCTCGTCAACCACGGCGCCGATGCCCTGCGGGCGTTCCTTGCTTCCACTACGCCCAAGAAATAGGAGCGTCCTCGTCCCCGCGCTGATGGTGCAGGGCACGGGCTCGCACGTCGGGAAATCGCTGATCGTCGCCGGTCTGGCGCGCGCCTTCACGCGGCGCGGGCTGGCGGTGCGCCCGTTCAAGCCGCAGAACATGTCGAACAACGCCGCCGTCACCGCGGACGGCGGCGAGATCGGGCGCGCCCAGGCGCTGCAGGCACGCGCCTGCGGCGTCGCCCCCACCGTCCACATGAATCCCGTTCTGTTGAAGCCGCAGGCCGACGCAACCGCGCAGCTCGTCGTCCAGGGACGGGTCTTGGGCGCGATTTCGGCGCGCGACTACCGCGCGGCGGCGCCGGCCTTGATGCCGCGGGTGATCGAGAGTTTCGATCTGGTTTCGGCGGGGGCCGATCTGGTGCTCGCCGAAGGGGCGGGAAGCCCGGCCGAGACCAATCTCCGCGACGGCGACATCGCCAACATGGGTTTCGCCGAGGCCGCCGACCTGCCGGTCGTGCTGGTGGGCGACATCGACCGCGGCGGCGTGATCGCCAGCCTGGTCGGCACGGCGGAGCTGTTGGACGGCGCGGACCGGGCGCGGCTGTGCGGGTACATCATCAACAAGTTCCGCGGCGACCCCGAGCTTTTCCGCCCCGCCCTGGCCGAGATCGCGGCACGCACCGGGCTTTCCTGCTTCGGCATCGTTCCCTTTCTCCCGGCGGCGGCACGCCTTCCCGCGGAAGACAGCGTGGCGCTCGACGACGGGCCCCGCAATGGACCGGGACCGCTCGCCCGCGCCGGAGAGGCGATCCGCATCGCGGTGCCGCGTCTGCCGCGCATGGCCAATTTCGACGATCTCGACCCGTTGGCTCAGGAGCCGGGCGTGATCGTCGACGTGGTGCAGCCGGGCCGGCCCATTCCGCTGGAGGCCGATGTCGTGCTCCTTCCCGGCTCGAAGGCGGTCCTGGCCGATCTCGACGCCGTCCGCGCGGAAGGGTGGGACATCGACATCCTGGCCTTCGCGCGCCGCGGCGGGCGGATCATCGGGCTTTGCGGCGGATATCAGATGCTGGGCCGGCACATCGCGGACCCCGGCGGGATCGAGGGGGCCGCCCGCGAGGTGAAAGGCCTGGGCTTGCTCGACGTCGCGACCGTTCTGGGGCCGGTGAAGACCCTGGGCGAGCGGACCGGCGCGGACGTCGCCACCGGGGAGCCGGTCGCGGGCTACGAGATGCACATGGGAGCGACCGAAGGTCCGGACCGCGCCCGCCCCGTGCTCCTGCTCGACGACGGCGACGGCGCAAGGCGCCCGGAGGGCGCACGCACGGCCGACGGCCGCGTGACCGGGAGCTACCTTCACGGACTTTTCGGAAGCGACTCGTACCGCCGCGCCTGGCTCGCCCACATATCCGGCGCCACACGGCCCGCCGCCCCGGACTCGTATGACCGGCGGGTGGAGGCCGCGCTGGACGAACTCGCCGCGCACCTCGAGGCGCATGTCGACCTCGACGGCCTGATCGCGATCGCGCGCGGAGAATGGGGCATGCAAGGCGCCCCGTTATCCGCCGCCGGGCGATCCTCTAGATGAATCCGCGGTAAAGGAGAATCTGGCCGGCCGCGACCAGCCCCAGCAGGGCCGCGTTCACCGCGCACGCCACGACATAAAGGAACAGGGTGCGGTGGATGTCCTGATGGTTGGCGCGCGCCCGGCCGCGGCCGATCCACGGGTCGTCCGCCAGCACCTCGCCGTAGCGCCGCGGCCCGGCGAGCGCGAGATCGAGCGCCCCCGCGGTGGCCGCCTCGGGCCAGCCGGCGTTGGGCGAGGAATGCTTGCCGGCGTCGCGAAACATGGTGGCCAGCGCGCGGATCGGATTGGCGGTGGGCGTGAACAGCGCGGCGATCGCGAGGATGAGCCCGGCGAGCCGCGCAGGTATCAGGTTCAGGAGATCGTCGAGGCGCGCCGCCGCCATTCCGAAGTCGCGGTACCGGGCCGAGCGGTGGCCGATCATGCTGTCCATGGTGTTCGCGGTCTTGTAGACCATGAGGCCCGGCAGCCCGAGCACGACGTACCAGAACACCGGCGCCACGACGCCGTCGGAAAAATTCTCGGCGCAGGATTCGATGGCCGCCCGCGCCACCCCGTGCTCGTCGAGTTGGTCGAGGTCGCGGCCGACGATGTGCCGGACCGCGTCCTTGCCCGCGGCCAATCCGTCCCCGCGCAGCGCCTTGGCGACCGCATAGACATGATCGAACAGGCTGCGTTGCGCGACGAGCGCAGTGACGAAGAACAATTCGATGACGAAGCCATACGGCACGGAGCGGCTCACGCGCGCGATCTCGAATCCCGCGACCGCAGCGACCGCGCACAGGAGCACAACGACGATCAGGCCGCGGATCCGCCGTGTCGCCGGAGCCCGGCGCTCGCGGTTGAGGCGCCGTTCGATCCAGCCGACGAGGCCGCCCATCAGCTGCACCGGATGGGGGACGAAGCGGAAAAGAACCGGCATATCGCCCACCACCCAATCGAGGCCAAGCGCCATCACCACGAGGAGGATGGTGTCGGGCCGGCCAAGGCCGCCTGGGAAGTGCGCGAACATGACCGCGCGAGGATGGTTGGGACGCCACGCCAGGTCAATCGGCGATTGATTGGCGGGGATTGGCGGCGGCGATAGATTTCCGACACCGTTGCACGCTGCGCCGGAATCGAGTACTCCGCCGGACCCGGCGGGTCCAAGGGCACAGTCCTATTTCTTGGCGGCGTTCTCGGCGGCCTTGCTCAGGACCTCGACGCTGGACCGCTTATTGGCCGCCTTGCCCCAGTCGAGCGCGGTGCGCCCCGTGTAGTCGGCCTTGTTCAGATCGGCGCCCTTGTCGATCAGAAGCCGCAGCATCTCGCGCGAACCCCGTTGGGCGGCCTTGATCAGGGGGGTCTGGCCCTGCTTGTTCTGGTCGTCGAGGCCGGCTCCGGCTTCGATCAATATGGCGGCGATGTCGGGTTGATCGGTTTCGGCCGCCCAGATAAGAGGCGTATTGCCGACGTCGTCGCGCAGATCGACGCGGGCGCCGTCGCTCAGCAATTCCTTCACGATGTCCGCATTGCCCCCGACGGCCGCGTAGATGAGCGCCGTCTTGCCCTGATCGTCGGTGGCGTTGGGATTGACCCCCCGGTTGAGGGCCGCTTTCATGCCGTTGAGATCGCCGCCCTGCACCGCGCTGAAGAAACTGAGCTGCGGCGCGATCTGGCTCTTGACCGCACCGGCTCCGGCGGGACCGGCCCAGACGACCGTCAGCGCAAGGAAAACGACCATCGGCGCAAGGACGGGCGCGGTTATCCGCCGCATGACGCTCATTTTATCCTCCCTCGAGTGTAATTAGGTCGCCTCCGGGACGACGGCGTCAAGGCCCCCCGGTCCGTGCCCCTCGACAGGCGGGCGCGAATCGTCTATCGGCTTGCCCGCAGGCCCGTGGACTGCGCCCGAAGGAATCGGCCCCATGACGTCACTGCCGCAAGACCTTGCGCCGTTCGAGCCGGGCTCCGTCTGGCTGGTGGGGGCCGGGCCCGGCGATCCCGGCCTTTTGACCCTTTATGCCGTGCATGCGCTGAAATCGGCCGACGTAGTCGTCTACGACGCGCTGGTCGACCCGCGAATCCTCGATCTGGCCAGGCCGGGGGCGCAGTTGATCCACGCCGGCAAGCGCGGCGGCCGTCCCTCGCCCACGCAGCCCGACATCTCCCGCCGGCTGATCGCGCTCGCGCGCGAGGGCAAACGGGTGCTGCGGCTCAAGGGCGGGGATCCGTTCGTCTTCGGCCGCGGCGGCGAGGAGGCGCTGGCGCTGGTGGAAGCCGGGATACCCTTTCGCCTCGTGCCCGGGATCACCGCCGCGATCGGGGGCCTCGCCTATGCCGGGATCCCCGCCACCCACCGGGAGACGAACTCGGCCGTGGCCTTCGTCACCGGACACACCGCGGACGGCGACTTGCCTTCGGAACTGGATTGGGAGGCGTTGGCGAAGGGCGCACCGGTGGTGGTTTTCTACATGGGGCTCACGCATCTCGATTCCATCGCCCGCAAGCTGATCGCCGCCGGCCGCAGTCCCGAGGAGAGCGTTGCCGTCATCTCCAAGGCGACGACGCCCGCACAGCGGGTGGTGGTCTCGACGCTGGCGGACTGCGCGCGGGATGCGAAGGCGGCCGGGATCGAGCCGCCGGCCATCGTGGCCGTGGGCGAGGTGGTGCGCCTGCGCGCGGCGCTCGACTGGTTCAAGCCGGAGCAGCCAAATTGAGCATGGCGCTATACGCGCTCTAGTTGATCCGACCAGAGCTGCACCCGCTTCTGCTTGAGAGACCCCTTTCGGTCGGTTACCCTGGACGCCCAGCCAAAAACGAGTTGAGGATCAATCATTGGCGAGCGACCTCGCCTGTTCGGCGCCATCCGTGGATGTACCCAGCGCGTCGGGCAAAGCAGTTGATCGGGGGGTGATATGGCAGTGTCCAAGAAGGTAATCGCGCGAATCACTCAGCAGCTCAAGAGATATCGGTCAACACTGGAAGACGCTAAGAGCCGTGATATCGGCGAGGCTGACACAGTAGATATCATTCGAGACATGCTGAGTGATGTGCTTGGTTACAAGAAACTCTCCGAGATCACAGCGGAATTCGCGATTAGAGGAACATACGTTGACCTCGCGGTTAAAGTTGGTCAAGAACTGCGATTTCTTCTCGAGGCCAAGGCAATCGGAGTATCGTTGAAAGATAAACACGTAAAGCAGGCGGTCGATTACGCTGCGAATCAGGGAGTCGAATGGGTAATCCTAAGTAATGCCTGCACTTGGCGCATATACAAGGTGATCTTCGGCAAACCCATCGAGAAATCACTTCTGTGTGACGTCGATCTGCTCGCGTCCAACCTGCGCGATCCAAAGTTGCTGGATTGCTTCTATAACCTCAGTCGCGAAGGGTTCGCACGCTCGGTTATGAGAGCTTTCTTTCATCAGCAGCAGGCCACGAGCAAGTTTTCATTAGCTGCTCTTCTGCTGACTGATCGCGCCCTAAACTTCATGCGGCGAGAGCTCCGGAGGCTTTTCCCCGATGTAAAAGTGGAAACCAGCGCTCTTAAGGCAGTACTGGAAAATGATGTGATCAAGCGGGACGTCTTGGAAAGCGAGGAAGCACACCAAGCCGTTGCGGTTCTGAAACAGGCGGCCAGAAAGGCGGGGGACAAGTCCAAGCCGAAGGTTCAAGCTCCGGCGACAGTTTCTGGCGATTTAGTCACTGCCGACGCGAGCAAAGCCGGCCTTAAAGCCGAACATGGACCTGTCACATAGAAGCGCGCGGTAAGGCCGAGTTAATCGAATATCTTGACAGCCTGAGCCTCCGGCGCTTCCGCTTGAGCCGGCTCGTGGGCTCTATTAATCTTCTGATCTTCGCGAACGAAAGTCGCGTGGCTTTTTTCACTCTGCGCCTCTGCCCACCACCAGCCTAACGGTCGAGACTTTGCCTCGTCACGCCCTTGCCCGAGAGATCACCGCCGCCCTGGCCTTCAAGGCCGCGGCCCTGGTCGCGCTTTATCTTCTGTTCTTCGCGCCGTCGGACCGGGCGGACGCCTTGAAGCGCAGCGACTCGATCGTCGGCGCGGCGCAAACAC
>JBAVNO010000337.1:0-3427 GCA_049691095.1 Alphaproteobacteria bacterium
GGCCAAGGTGCCGGAGCCCGAACCGGCGCCCAAGCCCGAGCCGCCCAAGGCGGTGGTCGAGGCGCCCCCGGCCCCCTTGCCGAAGCCCAAGCAGAAGCCGGCCAAGCCGGAGAAGAAGCCGCCGCCGCCGGACCTCCTGGCCTCGGTGCTGAAGACGGTCGAGAAGCTGAAATCACAGCCGCCGTCTCCGGCCCCCGAGACCGAGACCAAGTCGGACCGCCCCGCGCCACCCAGCTTCGACGCCCGCGCCCCCATCACCATCAGCCAGATCGACGCCATCCGGCGCCATTTCGAGAAGTGCTGGAACATCCCGGCCGGCGCCCGGGAAGCCGAGAACCTCATGGTAGAGGTGAAGGTCGAGCTCGATCCCGACGCCTATGTCC
Organism: Alphaproteobacteria bacterium; assembly: GCA_049691095.1. Classification (GTDB taxonomy): domain Bacteria; phylum Pseudomonadota; class Alphaproteobacteria; order DATDPM01; family DATDPM01; genus JBAVNO01. The sequence continues at coordinate 384 of JBAVNO010000337.1, forward strand.
AAAGGGCGGAGATCGTCGACCAGACCCGCACCGCGACCGACCCGTTCTACCGCGCGGCGGCCGAGTCGGCGCTCCGCGCGGTGCTCAATCCGGTGTGCCGGTCCCTAAAGGAGATCGCGCTGCCGCCGGAACGGTATGACGAGTGGAAGGACATGATCATCAGCTTCAATCCCAAGCAGATGGTCGGGGCGTGAGGCCGGGCCGCGCAGGCCGGTCACAGGGCCCGGTCGCGGCGCCCGGTCGCGGGACCTGCGGGGGATGGAAACGGCGGGACGGATATGGAAAGCGAACGTAAGGCGGAACAGGAAGAGGCGAGATGAAGACTGGTGCTATGACCGCAAGGCCGTTCCCGCGACTCCTCGTATGGGCGGCGTTCCTGTGCGCGGCCCTGCCATGGCCCGCCGCCGCCGAACTCAAGATCGACGTCACCCGCGGCGTCGTCGAGCCGATGCCGATCGCGATTCCGGTCTTCGACGGGCAGACGGACAAGGACAAGCAGCTGGGCCAGGACATCTCCGAGGTGATATCCGCCGACCTCCAGCATTCGGGCCTGTTCAAGCCCATCGACCCGGCGGCGTTCATCCAGACCGGTGCCTCGCTTCAGGTGCAGCCGCGCTTTTCCGACTGGCGGCTCGTCAATGCGCAGGCGCTTCTGACCGGGACCGCCGGCCTTCAGGAGGACGGCCGGATCAAGGTCGAGTTCCGGCTCTGGGACGTGTTCGCGGAACAGCAGATGATCGGTTTCGCCTATTCCACGGTGCCGCAAAGCTGGCGCCGTCTGGCGCACAAGATTTCCGACGCCGTGTACAAGCGCATCACCGGCGAGGACGGCTACTTCGACACGCGGATCGTCTACATCTCCGAGACCGGGCCGCAGCGCAAGCGCATCAAGAGGCTGGCCATCATGGACCAGGACGGCGCCGAGCACAGCTTCCTGACCGACGGGCGCGAACTGGTGCTGACCCCGCGCTTCTCGCCCACGGCCCAGGAGATCACCTATCTCTCCTATGTGAACAACAAGCCGCGGGTCTACATCTTCAATATCGACACCGGCCAGCAGGAGGTCCTGGGCGACTTCCCGGGCATGACCTTCGCGCCGCGGTTCTCGCCCGACGGCAACAAGGTCATCATGAGCCTGGCCGCGGACGGGAACTCCGACATCTACGTCATGGATCTCCGCACCCGCGCCGTTCAGCGGGTCACCAATCACCCGGCGATCGATACGTCCCCGTCCTATTCGCCGGACGGGACGCAGATCGTCTTCAACTCCGACCGCGGCGGTTCGCCGCAGCTCTACACCGCCTCCGCCAGCGGCGAGAACGTGACGCGCATCAGTTTCGGGCAGGGGCGCTACTCGACGCCGGTTTGGTCCCCGCGCGGCGACCTGATCGCCTTCACCAAGCAGAGCGGCGGGGAGTTCTTCATCGGCGTCATGCGGCCCGACGGGTCGGGCGACCGTTCCCTGGCCAAGGGGTTCCTGGTCGAAGGCCCGACCTGGGCGCCCAATGGAAGGCTTCTTGCCTATTTCCGGCAGGACCCCACGGACGCCTCCGGCGGCGGCGGCACGACGCGGCTCTATTCGATTGACATCACCGGCTACAACGAGCGCGAGATTATCACGCCACTCGACGCATCCGACCCGGCGTGGTCGCCGCTTCTGCCGTGATGGAAGCCCCTTGCGTCACTGAAATTGCACGTGATATTGACTGCGCGACGGTTGTTTTTGCGGTGCCGCATCGTTAGTATCGGTGCCGGTCGCGTAACCGGCAGGTAGGGTCGTACGTCCTTGTCTCAATTGCGCTAAGTCGCATAGGGGGATATCAGCATGCGCTTGAAGGTATTGAGTTTGTTCGCCGCTGCCTTGTTGCTGGCGGCGTGCCAGACGACTCCTGAAACGTCCAAGGCGACGGAGGGAGCCGGCGGAGCCGCCGCAAAAGGTGCGGCTGCGGCGCCGACGACGGGGGCGGAAACCGGAGGTATGCCGGCCGTGGCGCCCGGCACGCAGGCCGATCTGGAAGCCAATGTCGGCGATCGTGTTTTCTTCGATTTCGACAAGTCGGACATCCGCTCGGATGCGAAGACGCGTCTCGACTCTTGGGTGTCGTGGCTGAACACGTATCCCCAGGTCACGGTTGTGATCGAAGGGCATTGCGATGAGCGCGGAACGCGCGAGTACAACCTCGCGCTGGGCGAGCGCCGTGCCGCCGCGGCCAAGAACTACCTGGTCGCCGCCGGAATCAACGCCGGCCGCGTCCAGACCATCTCCTATGGCAAAGAGCGCCCGGCTGTGCTCGGCTCGAACGAAGCCGCATGGGCACAGAACCGCCGGGCCGTGATGGTGGTGCAATAAACCACGGTTGGTCGATCGATAAGCCGAGTAAAGAGGGCGCGTTCCCGCCGCTGGGCGCCATCCCAGGCGACCCGGCGGGAACGCGCCTTATTTTTTCCCAATTTGTGCCGGACACTTCGCGCAAGCGGGCCATCGGGCCAAGAGTGGGTCGGGGGACCATTGATCCGGGGGGATTAGGCCGGTCCGCTTCCCCAGTGGTTTGGTGCCGGGAAATGGCTTGGTCATGACTATGGCGACGAGAAACTCTGTCGCTGCGGTACGCACTCTGAAGCGACTTTGCCTCTGTGGCGGGATCGTGCTCGCAGTAGCGCTCGGCGCGGGTGTCGCGCGGGCGCAGACGGGCGATATGCGGCCTCTCTTCGACCGCATGGACCGGCTGGAGAGGGACCTCAATCTGCTGCAGCGCCAAGTGTATCGCGGCGCCGTCGAGGGCGGCGAGCTTGCCATGCCCGCGGGGGAGTCCGCGGCGGCTGCGCCCAGCAACGCCGTCACCGGAATGGAAGTCCGGATCAACCAGCTCGAAAGCGAGATGCGGGCGCTGACCGGCCGGGTCGAGGAATCGAACCACGCCGTCGATCAGCTCAAGGACCGGCTGGACAAGCTGGTGACCGACGTCGACAACCGGCTGGTGGTGCTCGAGCAGGAGGCGGCCAAGAACAAGGCCCTGGTGGCCGTCCAGCCGACGGCGCCGGCC
>JBAVNO010000338.1:0-4631 GCA_049691095.1 Alphaproteobacteria bacterium
GCCCGTTTCGCCACCGACGCCTTGAAGCTCCTGCTCGGCGCGTTTGCCGGCGGGCGCCAGAACGGCGAGGGCGTGCGGGACTGGGCGCTTCGGCTGGGCAAGGACGGCCTCAAGAATGTCATGAAGCCGATCACCGAACGATCCACGGAAGGAAACGACAAGGTGTTCGTGGACTGGGGCGAGAGCGAGAAATTTCACACGCCCGAAGCGGCGATGGCGGAATGCGCGGCGCCCTACGCCGTCGACAATCTCCTGCGCGACCTCGCCGACGACGGCCTGATTGCGCTCGACCGCGCCATCCGCGCCGGCCGCCCCAGCGAGGCGTTGCGGTTCGGGCGCGAGGGACTCTATTATGCGGTCCGCCGTTTGCTGCTCCGTCATGGCCATCAGGCCACCGATGCGACTCATGAGGAAGCGATCATGCAGGTGCGGGCCGCCTATGGAGACGACGGGGCGGTGCTTGGGGCCCTGGCCGAGGTCGAGGGGTCCGTGAGCGCGGCCGCCGACGGCGGCGGTCTCGACGCCTTCCGCGAGGCGCTGGCGCTGTTCATCGACCTGGCCGCGGAGCGCGTGTCCCAGCCCGTGGACATGGGCAGCTTCGAGATTCCGACGCTGGCCGATTCTTCGGGCGCCGTGGCCGCGGCATTGCGCGCCCAGGGAGCGGCCGAATGACCGGAGCGGCGGAATGACGGCGCAGAACGATGATCGGGGCGGCGCCATGACCGGGGTAGCTCCATGACGTTCGACCCGACAGCCCATCGGCTGCATTGGGCCGAGGAAAAGGCGGCGGCGCTGCGCGGGGCCTATGACGGCCTCGAAGGGCACGATCTTCTGCGCGTCATGATCGAAAAGGACTTCGCCGGGCGCATCGCGGTCACCTCGTCCTTCGGGGCCGAGGCGGCGGTGCTTCTCGATCTGGTGGCGCGGGTCGACCGTTCGGTCCCGGTCCTGGTGCTGGACACCGGCCGGCTGTTCCCCGAAACCTACGCCTATATCGACGAATTGAGCCGCCATCTCGGATTGACCGATGTCCGCCTGCACCGTCCCAGCGACGAAGAAGTCATGGCGCGCGATCCCGACGGGGAGCTGTATCGGCGCGACCCCGATGCCTGCTGCGACATGCGCAAGACCAGACCGCTCAACGACGCGCTGCGCGCGTTCGACGCCTGGATCACGGGCCGCAAGCGATTCCACGGCGCGACCCGCTCCAGCCTGCGCACCATCGAGGCGCAGGACGGCCGCATCAAGATCAATCCGCTCGCAACCTGGGAGCAGGCGTGGATCGACGACAGTTTCAAGGAGCGCGACCTGCCGCGCCATCCGCTGGTCGACCAGGGATTCCTGTCGATCGGCTGCACGACCTGCACGGCGCCGGTCACCCCGGGCGAACATGTGCGGGCCGGTCGCTGGCGCGGAACCGACAAGACCGAGTGCGGCATCCATTGCTCGGTGACGGCGGCGCAATGAACCATCTCGACGCGCTGGAAAGCCAAAGCCTCTTCATTCTGCGCGAGGCTTTCCGGACTTTCGACAAGCTTGCCATGCTGTGGTCCATCGGCAAGGACAGCAACGCCATGCTGTGGCTGACCCGCAAGGCTTTCTTTGGGCACGTGCCGTTTCCGCTCGTGCACATCGACACCTCGTACAAGATTCCCGAGATGATCGAGTTCCGCGACCGCTACGCCAAGGAGTGGAAGCTCGACCTGATCGTGGGCCAGAACAAGGAAGCCCTGGCCGCCGGCATGAATCCGAGCCTTGGGCGCGTCACCTGCTGCACGGCGTTGAAGACCGAAGGTCTCAAGGCGACCATCGAGAAGCACGGCTTCACCGGGATCATCGCCGGGATCCGGCGCGACGAGGAAGGCACGCGCAGCAAGGAGCGCGTCTTCAGCCCGCGCGGCCAGAACGCGGAATGGGATTTTCGCGACCAGCCGCCCGAGTTCTGGGACCAGTTCAAGACCGACTTCGCGCCCGGCACGCACGTGCGGATTCATCCGCTGCTGCACTGGACCGAGCTCGACATCTGGCGCTATATCCGGCGCGAGAACATTCCGGTGGTGAACCTCTATTTCGCCAAGAACGGCAAGCGCTACCGCTCGCTCGGCTGCGCGCCCTGCACCGCGCCCATCGAAAGCAACGCCAGCACGGTCGACGAGATCATCCTCGAGCTCGAGACCACGCGGGTTTCGGAACGCTCCGGCCGCGCCCAGGACAAGGAGGCCGAGGACGCGTTCGAGCGGCTGCGGGCCGAGGGATACATGTAGATGACCGCAGCCTCCATCCGTGAGTTAGCCGCGCAGCCGCTCAAGATCGTGATCGTCGGCCACGTCGATCACGGCAAATCGACGCTGGTCGGCCGCCTGTTCCACGACACCGGCTCGCTGCCCGAGGGGAAGCTCGAGGCGATCCAGGCCATGTGCACGCGCCGCGGCATGCCCTTCGAATGGGCGTTCCTGATGGACGCCTTGAAGTCGGAACGCGACCAGGGCATCACCATCGACACCGCCCAGATCTGGTTCAACACCGACAAGCGGAAATACGTCCTCATCGACGCGCCGGGGCACAAGGAGTTCCTGAAGAACATGGTGAGCGGCGCGGCCAGCGCCGACGCCGCGATCCTGGTGATCGACGCCCTCGAAGGGGTGCGCGAGCAGTCGCGCCGCCATGGTTACCTGCTGCATCTCCTGGGCGTGCGGCAGGTGACGGTCGCCGTCAACAAGATGGACCTGGTCGGCTACGCCGCGGACCGTTTCGAGTCCGTGGCCGGTGAAATCCGGGCCTATCTCGGCGAGATCGGCGTCACGCCCACCCACGTCATCCCGGTCTCCGCGCGCGAAGGCGACGGGATCGTGTACCGGTCGGCCCACATGCCTTGGTACACGGGGCCGAGCCTGGTCGAGGCGCTCGACGGCTTTGCCGCGCCCATATCGCCGGTCGATCTTCCGCTCCGCTTTCCGGTCCAGGACGTCTACAAGTTCGACGAGCGGCGCATCATCGCCGGCCGCATCGAGACCGGACAGATCCGGGTCGGGGACACGCTCCTGTTCTCGCCCGCGAACAAGACGGCGCGCGTCGTCAGTATCGAGGAATGGAACGTCCCGGTGCCCACCATCGTCGCGGGACCGGGCCGGTCCGTCGGCGTCACGCTGGACGAGCAGATCTTCGTCGAGCGCGGCGCGGTCGCGAGCCACCCCGACAACCCGCCGATCGAGACCAACGTCTTCCGCGCCCGCCTGTTCTGGCTGGGCAGGAAGGCGCTGAAGCCCGGCAACCGCTACACCCTCAAGCTCGCCACCGCGCGCCATCTGGTCGAGGTTCAGGAAATCGAAAAGGTCATCGACACCACCGATCTTTCGTCGGGCCTGGCGAGCGAGGTTCCGCGCAGCGCCGTGGCCGAGGTGGTGCTGCGTTCGCGCGGCATGATGGCTCTCGACGAGTTCTCGAACAGCCCGCGGACGGGCCGGTTCGTGCTGATCGAGGACTACGACATCGTGGGCGGCGGCATCGTCGGCATGGAAGGGTATCCCGACCAGCGCCACGCCCTGACGGTGAAGTCCACCAACATCTTCAGCGTCGATCACCGGGTCACGACGAGCGCGCGCTGGCACGTCAACGGCCATTCGAGCGGCGTGCTCTGGTTCACCGGATTGTCGGGCGCCGGCAAGACCACGCTGGCGCTGGAGTTAGAGCGGCAGCTGTTCCTCAAGGGCTATCAGGTCTACGTGCTCGACGGCGACAACATCCGCCACGGATTGAGCGCCGACCTGGGCTTCTCGCCCGAGGATCGCGCCGAGAACATCCGCCGCATCAGCGAGGTGGCGGCGCTGTTCGCCGACGCCGGCTTCATCGTCATCACCGCGTTCATCTCGCCCTACCGGTCGGACCGCGACCGCGCGCGGTCGATCCGGCCCGAGATGTTCCACGAGGTCTATGTGAAGGCCGACCTGGAGGCGTGCGAGAAGCGCGACCCCAAGGGCCTGTACAAGAAGGCGCGCGCCGGCGAGATCGAGATCTTCACCGGCATTTCGGCGCCCTACGAAGCGCCGGAGAAGGCGGAGATCGTCGTCGACACGACGACGCATAACGTCGCGAGTTGCGTCGAGCAACTGATCGACCACGTGGAAAGACATTTCGGCGGCGGCCATTCCGGCATCGATCCGGCGAAGTTCGGCGAGGTCGCGTCCTTGACCCGCCGGACCTCGGTGTTCTAAAGGCTCTTGCCGATCGCGCATCTCCGGCCGCCGATCCCCGCGGTGCGCATCGGCCCGCCGGACCGTGCGGTCGATTGCGGCGAAGGCAACGGAAAATGGGGCCGGCCCCGAAAGGGCCGGGCGGATCGGGTGTTACGGATGCGGCGCGCACGATGACGGAATTGCGGCTGAACCACGGCCTTGTTTTCGAGGATCTGTACCGCCGCGACGGGCTGGTGCGGATCGACGCCTTGTTCCGCGACCATCTTCGCGGCGGCGACGAAGGGTTGGCCGACCGCCTTGCGGCGGCGCGTGCCGGTGGGCTGGCGGGCGCGGCCGAGGAATCGGACCTGATCCTGGCGCTGGCGCCCCATCTCGAGGACTTCCTCGGCTCCCTCTTCTCCATCGAAGCCGAGCTCCAGGAATTGGCCCAAAAGGCGA
>JBAVNO010000339.1:0-1736 GCA_049691095.1 Alphaproteobacteria bacterium
TCAAGCCCGGCGGGTTGGCCCGCCGCGTCGGTGAGATCGAGGGCGGGAAGCGGCCGGGGCGGCGCCACGGGTTCGAAGCCCCGCTTCTCGTCCTCGGCCCCGGCGCCCGCCTCATCTCCCGCTCCAGCCGCCATCTGGGCCCCCGTTCCCAGCGCGGGGCGCGGGGCTCCGGGCGGGCCTTCTTCGCTTGATTGGCGGTCGGATAATGCGAAAATCCCTGCCGCGGCCAGAATCGCCAGCCCGGCGATGGCGGCGAGAGCCATTCTGGTATTAAGGTTCACCCTGTTTTCCTGGCTTTGGTTGGCAACCGCGTGAGCGCACCGTCATGAGCGCAAAGAGCAAGTCCGCCCCGGGCGGAGCGAACGCCATATGGGGAGGCCGATTCGAGGGCGGCCCGGCCGAGGCCATGGAAAGAATCAACCCTTCCATCGACTTCGACAAGAGGCTTTACGCCCAGGACATCGCCGCCTCGAAGGCCCACGCCCGCATGCTGGTGGAAACCGGGATCCTGTCCAAGGCCGACGGCAAAGCCATACTGTCCGGTCTCGAAACCATCCGGTCCGAGATCGAGAGCGGGGTGTTCGCGTTTCGCCGCGAGCTCGAGGACATCCATATGAACATCGAATCGCGGCTCGCCGAACTGATCGGCGAGGCCGCCGGACGCCTGCACACGGCGCGTTCCCGCAACGACCAGGTCGCGACCGATTTCCGTCTCTATGTGCGCGACGCCATCGACGGGCTGGATCGCGACCTCAAGGCGCTCCAGGCGGCGCTGATCGCGAAGGCGGAAACATACGCCGACACGATCATGCCGGGCTTCACCCACCTGCAGACGGCCCAGCCCGTCACCTTCGGCCACCATCAGCTGGCCTATGTCGAGATGCTGGGGCGCGACAGGGCCCGATTCGCCGATTGCAGGCGGCGTCTCAACGAATGCCCGCTGGGGTCGGCGGCGCTGGCGGGGACCTCGTTTCCCATCGACCGGGACGCGACCGCCGAAGCGCTCGGATTCGACCGGCCGACCGCCAATTCGCTGGATGCCGTTTCCGACCGGGACTTCGCGCTCGAATTCCTGGCGGCGGCGGCGATCGCGGCGATGCACCTCTCGCGGCTGGCCGAGGAAATCGTGATCTGGTGCAGCGCGCCGTTCTCGTTCATCCGGCTTTCGGATGCGTTCACCACGGGAAGCTCGATCATGCCCCAGAAGCGCAACCCGGACGCGGCCGAGCTGGTGCGCGCCAAGGCGGGATCGGTGATCGGCGCGCTCATGGGCCTGTTCGTCGTCCTCAAGGGCCTGCCGCTCGCCTACTCCAAGGACATGCAGGAAGACAAGGAACCGGTGTTCGCCGCCGCCGATACGCTGTCGCTGTGCCTCGCCGCCATGACCGGCATGGTCGAGGACATGACCGCCGATGAAGCGGCGATGCGCGCGGCCGCCGGCGCCGGCCATTCCACCGCGACCGACTTGGCCGACTGGCTGGTGAGAAAGCACGGGTTGCCGTTCCGGCAGGCCCATCAGGTGACGGGCCGCATCGTGCGGCTTGCCGACGACAGGGGCTGCCGGCTGGACGAGCTCAAGCTCGCCGACATGAAGAAGATCGAGCCGCGGATCACGGCCAATGTCTTCGAGGTCTTGAGCGCGGAGCGTTCGGCCGCGAGCCGCACCAGCTTCGGCGGCACCGCGCCCGCCAACGTGCACGCCGCCGCGGCCGCCGCGCGGAAGCGCTTCCTGTGAG
>JBAVNO010000340.1:0-12224 GCA_049691095.1 Alphaproteobacteria bacterium
TGCCCGACCGCTTCCTCGCCCACGACAAGCCCGAGAAGCAGTACGACGAGGCCGGCCTCACCGCCCGCCACATCGTCACCGCCGCCCTCACCGCCTTGGGCCGCGAGCAAACCATCCGCGAGCGGGCGTGACGCGCGGCTCCCGGGTGCGCGGCCTGCCGGCCTTTTCGCTGGCAGGCCCGCGGTTCGCGCCTTAGCATTCACCGGCCAGGCCAGACAAGTCTGATGCGGCCAAGTCCGATGCGAGAGGGGGGCGCAGGGCGCGCGGTCACCGCCATGCCAGACACGAGACCGGCGGCGCAGGCAGTGCGCTCGCCGCAAGCGGCCGAGACGGACGCGACCCGTCACACCAGGTGGGTCACGGCGACCTCGGGCTCTTCCTTCTATTGGGGGATGCGAATCCTTCCCCGGGCTAGGCGGGAAGCGATGTTCGCCATCTATGCCTTCTGCCGCGAGGTGGATGACATCGCCGACGGCAGCGAGCCGCCGCCCGAGCGGCTGGCGCGGCTGGCCGAGTGGCGCGCGGAAATCGACGACCTGTTCGCCGGCCATCCGCAAACCCTCACGGGGCGTGCGCTGCTCGCTCCCGTTTCCCAATTCGGACTCCGCCGCGAGGACTTCCTCGCCGTCATCGACGGCATGGAGATGGACGCCCGCGAGATGATGCGGGCGCCCCCGATGCCGGTGTTGCGCCAATATTGCAGCCGGGTGGCGGGAGCGGTCGGGCTTCTTTCCATCCGCGCCTTCGGCGATTCCTCGCCCCGCGCCCACGACCTGGCGCTTGCGCTAGGCGACGCGTTGCAGATGACGAACATCCTCCGCGACCTGTCGGAGGACGCCAGCCGCGGCCGGCTGTACCTGCCCCACGAGTGGCTGCTCGAGCACGGCATCACCGGCACCGATCCGGCCGCCGTCTTGGCGCATCCCGCCATCGGCCAAGTATGCGAACGGTTGGCCGCGCTGGCGTTCAGCCGTTTCGACGACGCGGCGGCGGCGCTCGCCGATTGCGACCGCCGCGCGCTTCGCCCGTCGGTGATCATGATGACGATCTATCGCCGGATCCTCGAGCGGCTCGTGCGCCGCGGCTGGCGGCGGCTCGATGAGCCGGTCGAGGTCGCCAAGCCGGAGAAGGTCTGGATCGCGCTTCGCCACGGCTTGCTGTGAGCGCCCGACCGGTGCGAGAGGGGCAGCCGCCGCCCACGACTCACGTCATCGGCGCAGGGCTGGCGGGGCTTGCCTGTGCGGTTCGCCTGGCGGGCCAGGGCAGGCCCGTCGCCCTCTATGAGGCGACGGACCACGGCGGCGGCCGCGCCCGGTCGTTCTTCGATCAGGCGCTCGGCCGTGTCATCGACAACGGCAATCACCTGATCCTGTCGGGAAACGTCGCGACGCAGCGCTATTTGCGCGAGATCGGCGCGGCGGGCACGATGATCTCCCCGTCCGAGGCCGTCTATCCGTTCGTCGATCTGCGCACCGGCGAGCGCTGGACCGTGCACCCGAACCGGGGACGGATTCCGTGGTGGATCTTCGCGCCGGCGCGGCGCGTCCCGCAGACGCGCGCGAGGGACTATCTCGCCGGCCTTAGGCTTGCGACCGCGGACCCGTCGGCGACCGTGGCCGATTGTTTCCAGGCGCTCGGGCCCGCCTACGAGCGGTTCTGGCGGCCGCTCGCGGTCGCGGTGCTGAACACTCCGCCCGAGGAAGGCGCGGCGCGCCTGCTGTGGCCCGTCATCCGGCTCATCTTCGCCAAGGGCGAGGCCGCAAGCCGGCCCTGCCTCGCCAGCAACGGATTGTCGGCCAGCCTCGTCGATCCGGCCCTGGCCTACCTGCGCGCGCGCGGATGCACGCCCGCCTTCAATCGCCGCCTGCGGGCCCTCGCGGTCGAGAACGGATGCGTCGCCGCGCTTCGCTTCGGCGACGATTCGATCCCCGTTTCGCCGCAGGACCAGGTGGTGGTGGCGGTGCCGCCGACGGCCGCCCGCGAACTCATCCCCGATCTCGCCGTGCCCAAGGAAAGCAATGTCATCGTCAACGTCCATTTCCTGCTGCCGGCCCCGCCCCCGCCGCTTTGCGGTGACGGGCGGATTCTGGGCATCGTGGGCGGGACCGCCGAATGGCTGTTCCTGCGCGGCGACATCGCCTCGGTGACCGTGAGCGCCGCGAGCCGGCTGGCCGAGGAAGAGCCCGCGACCATCGCCGGGAAAGTCTGGACCGAGGTGGTCGCGGCGCTGGGGCTTGGCGGCCCATCCGCCCCGCCTCCTTACCGGGTCATCAAGGAACGCCGCGCCACCTTCGCGCAGACGCCCGATTCGCTTTCCCTGCGGCCGCACACCCGAACCCGGATCGGCAACCTGTTCCTGGCCGGCGACTGGACGGACACCGGGCTTCCCGCCACCATCGAGGGCGCGGTGACGTCGGGCCAGCGGGCCGCGGCGGCCGTCCTGGAGCGGGCGCAACGGCGCGGATCGCCTTGACAAACGGACCCCCAGACCGTACCCCCGCGGCGCGGTTTGCGCCCTTGGGGCCGCCCGCCGCCCGCCTCCAACCCGATCGGAACCGTAGGTCATGCCCGAAGGCCGGAACGATGCGGAGCTCGATGTGACCCTGGCCGGGCTCGAGGACGCGATCGACGACGTGCGCGAGGCGCTGAGGCAGCTCCAAGCCGAGGACGGGCACTGGGCGTTCGAGCTCGAGGCCGACGCGACCATCCCCTCCGAGTACATCCTGCTGCGGCATTTCCTCGCCCGGTCCGAGGCCGACCTCGATCCCGCGCTGGAACGGGATCTCGCCGCCTATATCCGCTCCATCCAGGGCCGGCACGGGGGCTGGCCCCTGTTCCACGACGGGGACTTCGACATCTCGGCCTCGGTCAAGGCCTACTACGCGCTCAAGATCGTGGGCGACGACGGGGATGCGCCCCACATGCGGCGCGCCCGCGAGGCGATCCTGGCCCACGGGGGCGCGGCGCGCGCCAACGTGTTCACGCGCGTGGCGCTGGCCCTGTTCGGACAGGTGCCGTGGCGGGCCGTGCCCGTGATGCCGGTCGAGATCATGCTGCTGCCGCGCTGGTTCCCGTTCCATCTCGACAAGGTGTCGTACTGGTCGCGCACGGTGATCGTGCCGCTCCTGATCCTGATGGCGCTGAAGCCGCTGGCGCGCAATCCGCACCGCGTCGCGATCCCCGAGCTGTTCGCGATGCCGCCGGAGGTGGAACGCCACTATCTGGTCAACCCGACGGGCAAGGTGCTGGGGCGCCTCTTCCTCGGCCTCGACCGGATCCTGCGCGCCGCCGAGCCCTACATGCCGGCGGGAGCGCGGCGGCGCGCCATCGGCAAGGCGGTCGCGTTCGTGACCGAGCGGCTCAACGGCGAGGACGGGCTGGGCGGAATCTTCCCCGCCATGGCGAACGCGGTGATGGTGTTCGACCGGCTGGGCTACGCCCAGGATCACCCCGATTTCGTGATTGCGAGACAGGCGGTCGAGAAGCTTCTCGTGCGCCGCGAGAAGTGGGGATATTGCCAGCCCTGCCTCTCGCCGGTATGGGACACGGCGTTGGCGGCGCACGCGATGCTGGAGGCGGGCGAGCCCAAGGACGGCGAGTCGATCGCCAAATCCGTGGCGTGGCTGGCGGACCGCCAGATCCTCGACGTCGCGGGCGACTGGAGCGCGGCCCGGCCGGGGCTGCGGCCCGGCGGCTGGGCGTTCCAGTACTGGAACGACCACTACCCCGACGTCGACGACACCGCGGCCGTCGCCATGGTCATGGAGCGGGCCTCGGGCGACCGGTACGCGGTCTCGCTCGCGCGCGCCACCGAATGGGTCATCGGCATGCAAAGCAAGAACGGCGGCTGGGGATCGTTCGACGCCGACAACACGTACCATTACCTCAACAATATCCCGTTCGCAGACCACGGCGCGCTGCTCGACCCGCCCACTTCGGACGTGTCGGCGCGCTGCGTCAGCATGCTGGCGCAGCTGGGCCACGACCGCAGCCACCCGGCCGTGGCGCGCGGACTCGAATTCCTGCGCCGCGAACAGGAGCCGGACGGCTCGTGGTTCGGCCGCTGGGGCACCAATTACATCTACGGCACCTGGTCGGTGCTGTGCGCCCTCAATGCCGCGGGCGAGGACATGGGCGCGCCCCACGTGCGCAAGGCGGTCGAATGGCTGAAGTCGCGCCAGCGCGAGGACGGCGGCTGGGGCGAGGACGGCGCCAGCTACTGGCCGGAGAGGAAAGACGAGGCGAAGGCGAGCACCGCCTCCCAGACGGCCTGGGCCTTGCTCGGCTTGATGGCCGCGGGCGAGGTGAAGAGCGAGGCGGTGCGTCGCGGCGTGACGTTCCTGCTCGAATCGCCGCGCGACGGCGCGCGCTGGGACGAGGAGTACTACACCGCCGTGGGATTCCCCCGCGTGTTCTACCTGCGCTACCACGGCTACGCCGCGTATTTCCCGCTGTGGGCATTGGCGCGCTACCGCAACCTCACCCGCGGCAATGCGCCGTCGGCCAGCTACGGCATGTGAGCGCGGCGCGACGCGACAGTCTCGGCGTCGTCACCGGCCTGTTGGCCGAGGCGGAATGCTTGCGCCGCGCCCGCGCCTGGACTCCCGATGACCGGCCGACGACTTTCTGCTCGGGCGGATCGGCCGAGCGGGCGCGCCTCGGCGCAGACGCGCTGATTGCGGCGGGCGCCAGCGCGCTTCTGAGCTTCGGCATCGCGGGCGGGCTCGACCCGGCCCTTCGCCCCGGCGCCGTGGTCGTTGCCAGCGAGGTGGTCACGCCCCAAGGCCGCCGCATCGCCACCGATTTTGCTTGGCGCGAAGCTACCGCCCGCGCCCTTGCCGGCGTCGTACCGGCCGTGGTTGCGCCCATCGCGGGCACCGACCGTCCCCTCGTCACGCCGGCCGACAAAGCCAAGCTTCGGGGATCGAGCGGAGCCGCCGTCGTGGACATGGAAAGCCATGCCGTGGCGGAAGCCGCGGCCGCCCGTTCGCTCCCTTTCCTGGCGGTCCGGGCGATCGGCGATCCGGCGCACCGATCGGTGCCGCAAAGCGCGCTCGCCGGGCTGGGCCCGGGCGGCGAAACCTTGGTTCTTCCGGTGTTGGTGGCGGTCCTGCGCCGGCCGTGGGAGTGGCCGGCGCTGATCTGCGTTGGGATCGAGAGTGCGGCGGGTCTGCGCGCCCTACGCCGCGTCGCCCAGGCCGGCGGCGCGGCCTTCTTTCGCGGCTGACGCGGGCGCGGCCGAACCGCCCTCGTGCAACTTGGCCACCGCCTGCTCAATCTGCTGCTCGAAGATGTATTCGGCCGGACGCGCATTCCCGAGCGGGATTTCAGGCGCCATCGGGCTTTCGGTGTCGACGCCGCGGAGTGCCACCTTGAGCGCCTTGAAGGGGCTGGCGAGCGTGTCCATGACCGCGGTGGCCTCGTACCCGCAATGGGCCATGCAGTCGGAGCATTTCTGGTAATTGCCGGTGCCGTAGCGGTCCCACTCGGTCTCGTCCATCAACTCCCGGAAGCTCCCGGCGTAGCCTTCGCCCAGCAGGTAGCAAGGCCGCTGCCAGCCGAACACGTTGCGCGTGGGATTGCCCCAGGGCGTGCAGTGGTACTGCTGATTCCCGGCCAGGAAGTCGAGGAACAGGGACGAATGGCTGAACCGCCACTTGCGGCCCTTGCCCAGGCGGAAGATGGTCCGGAACAGCCGCTTGGTCTTCTGGCGGTTGAGGAAATGCTCCTGGTCCGGCGCGCGTTCATACGCATAGCCGGGAGAGACCGTGATGCCCTCGATCCCCAGTTTCATGGCGTCGTCGAAGAAGTCCGCCATGCTCTCGGGCTTCGCGTTGTCGAACAAGGTGGCGTTGATGTTGACGCGGAAGCCGCGTTCGCGCGCCGACTTGATCGCCTTCACCGCGCGGTCGTACACGCCGTCCTGGCACACCGCCGCGTCGTGGTGCTCGCGGTCGCCGTCGAGATGCACCGAGAAGGTGAGATAGGGGCTGGGCGTGAAGAGGTCGAGCCTCTTCTCCAGCAACAGCGCGTTGGTGCAGAGATAGACGAATTTCTTGCGCTTCACGATGCCGGCGACGATCTCGCCGATCTCCTTGTGGAGGAGCGGCTCGCCGCCGGGGATCGACACCACCGGCGCGCCGCATTCGTCGACCGCGTCGAGGCACTCCTGGACCGAAAGCCGCCTGCTCAGGATCGGCTCGGGATAGTCGATCTTGCCGCAGCCGGCGCAGGCGAGATTGCAGCGGAACAGCGGCTCGAGCATCAGCACCAAGGGATATTTCTCGTTGCCCTTGAGGCGCTGGCTCAGCACATAGGCGCCGACGCGGATTTGCTGGATGAGCGGAATGGCCACCGGTAGCTCGCTTTCTGTGTGATGAAATCCGTGCCGTTCGGGCCCGTCAGGCGATTCTCGCCACGGGAAGCTTGCGCAGCTCGTCGGGCAGTCTGAACTGCACGTTTTCCTCTTCGCCGTCCAGGACTTCGAGTTCGATCTCGCTGTAGGAGCGCAGGCGGTCGATCAATTCCTGCACCAGCTCCTCGGGCGTGGAGGCGCCGGCGGTGATGCCCACCGAATCGACCCCCCTGAGCCAGGCCGGATCGAGATGGCTGGCGTCCTCGATCAGATAGGTGGCGACGCCGGTGTCGGCGGCGATCTCCCGCAACCGGTTGGAATTGGAGCTGTTGCGCGCACCCACCACGAAGAAGAGGTCCACTTTCGGCGCCAGCTCGCGCACGGCGCGCTGGCGGTTCTGGGTGGCGTAACAGATGTCTCTCACGTCGGGTCCGACGATCTTGGGAAAGCGGTCGCTCAGCGCCTCGATCACCTCGCGCGTGTCGTCCACCGAGAGCGTCGTCTGCGAGACGTAGGCGACCTTGTCGGGATCGCTCACCTCGAGTTCCCCCACGTCCGCCACGGAAGAGACGAGATAAACCTTGGCTGGGATCCGGCCCATGGTTCCTTCCACCTCGGGATGGCCCTCGTGTCCGATCAGAACCACCTCGAACCCCTGCTCGGCGTAGCGCTGGCCTTCCTTGTGCACCTTGGCCACCAGCGGGCAGGTGGCGTCCACCACCGGGAGCACGCGCAGCCGCGCATGGTCCTCGACCTTCTGGGAGACGCCGTGGGCGCTGAACACCGTCACCGCACCGTCGGGAATTTCGTCGAGCTCTTCGACGAAGCGGGCGCCTTTGGCCTTGAGATCCTCGACCACGCGCTTGTTGTGCACGATCTCGTGGCGGACATAGACGGGCGGGCCGTAGATCTCCAGCGCCTTCTCGACGATCTCGATCGCGCGCTCGACCCCGGCGCAGAACCCGCGCGGTTTAGCCAAGATGACCTTCACTTCACCCTCTCCAACTGGCGCCCTTGCCCGGCGGACGGAACCCCGGATCCGGGGTCTCGTATGGGCGGAACTGATACCACGTTCGGCCCCCGCCCGCCATTGACAATGTGGCGCGGCCGTTTACCCACGAAACCTGTAGGGTCATGGGATTGCTGGGGATTCCGGGCCGCCCTGGGTGCCGTTCCCGCGCGCCGCAGCCGCTTCGCTTCTATCCGAGATAGCCGTGGCCTCGGTACCATTCCACCGCGTCCTCGAGCGCCGCGCGGGCCGGTCTTGGCGAATAGCCCAGATCGCGGCGCGCTTTGTCGCTGGAGAAGAACATGCGTTTCTTCGCCATGCGGACCTCGGCCACGGTCGCCACCGGATCGAGGCCGGGGATGACGCGGGCGAGCATCTCGGCCGCGAAGGCCACCGGCAGCACCGCGGCGTGCGGCAACTTGATGCGGGGGGCCCGGCCGCCGGTGATGGCGGCGATCTCGGAGAGGATCTCGCGCAGCGTCATGTTGGTCCCGCCGAGGATGTAGCGTTCCCCGACCCGTCCCCGCTCGAAGGCCAAGAGGTGGCCCTCCGCCACGTCGTCCACATGGACGACGTTGAGGCCGGTCTCCACGTAGGCGGGGATGCGGCCGGCGGCGGCGTCCACGATCAGGCGGCCGGTCGGCGTGGGCTTGATGTCGCGGGGGCCGACGGGGGCCGCCGGATTGACGATCACGGCGGCGAGCCCCTCCTGTTCCACCAGCTCGCGGACCGCGGCCTCGGCCAGGAACTTGGACCGCTTGTAATGGCCGATCATGTCGGCGAGCGTGGACGGCGTCTCCTCGTCCGCCGATGCGCCGCCCGCGGCGATCCCGAGCGTGGCGACGCTGCTGGTGTAGACGATCCTCGACACGCCCGCCGCCAACGCCGCCCGCATCAGGTTGCGCGTCCCGGTCACGTTCGCCTCGTACATCCGGGCCGGATCGCGGACCCACAGCCGGTAATCGGCCGCGACGTGGAACACCCCACCGCATCCGGCGACGGCCGCGGAGAGCGACCGAGGCTCGACCAGATCGCCGGTGACGATCTCGACCGCAAGCCCGGAGAGATTCTCGGTCCCGCTCGTGGGACGTGTGAGCGCGCGAACCTCGTGCCCGGCCGACAGCAACCGGCGCACCACCGCCGAACCCACGAAGCCGGAGCCGCCCGTGACCAATATCCTCACGTGACCGATATCCTCAAGCGTGGCCGGCGATCCCACGGGATCGCCAAGGGGGCCGCAGAAATCTTCATGCCGGATGCCTCAGGGCGGCGTGAGCCGGGGAAGAATCTCGTCCCGGGCCCGGCGCACATCCTCGGGAAAATCGATCTCGATCCACGGCAGCCCGGTCACGTCCTCGAAGCCGAAGGTGCCCGGCGGGCTTTCCAGGAGCACGTCGCGCACCGCCTCTTCGTACCACTCGCCGCGCCGGTTCGAGGCGACATAGGCTTCGGTTTTCGCCGCGAGCCGCGCCGCGACCGCGGGCGAGAAACGGAAAAAGCCCACCGACTCGCCGCAATAATCGAACGGGTCGCGGACGATCTTGTGGAAGTCCACGATCCGCCCGCCCTTGATGCACAGCTTCACCGGTTCGTCGCCGGCCTCCATGTCGCGGTCCAGGAGGAAGCAGTCGGTCCGCGCCGAATGCACGAGGCGCTCCATCAGGCGGTGGTCGTAAAGGACGTCCGCATCCATGAGCACGACCTCGTCGCCGCAAGCGAGCGCGTGGCGGACCGCCCACAGACTGACGATGCTACCTTCGCGGTAATCGGGGTTCAACACGCAGGTCGCAAATCCGCCCCGGTCCGCCAGCGCGCCCAGCGACGCGAGCTCGGCCGCGACGAGATCGGCCTTGTAGCCGGTGGCGACCACCAGGCTTTCGATTCCCACGTGGTGCAGGATCGCAATGTGCCGCGCCAGCAGCGTGCGGCCGCCGAACGCGAGCAGCGATTTCGGCGGGTGATCGGCGCCTTCGCCGAGCCGTCTTCCGACACCGGCGGCGAGGATAATCGCCTTCATGACGCCCCGGGGTCCCGTTCCGCCGTGCCCGGCCAGCCGGCCTGCGCCGACCCGAATCGGCGGCCGGCGTCGTTAAGCTTTGCGCCTGCGGCCTCTTTTTCCATTCCTCGGGGCTTGCCTGCGCGTGCTATTTTGCAATGATAGAGGGGCTCGACGGCCAAACGCCGCATCGGGGGATCAAGTCTCATGGGGCACCGCCGCCTGCGAAATCTCGTCCTGGCCGGGGCGACATCGGCGCTTATAGCCTTTTCCGCGCACGCGCAGCAAGGTTCGCCGCGCTGGGTGGTCGAGCAGCTCAATGACGTGATCGAGAACGTCATGAAGGAATCCTCCTCGCTCGGCTTCGAGGGGCGCTACCAGTGGCTCGATCCGGTCATACGCGACAGTTTCAACCTGCCGTTCATGGCCGAGGTCGCCGCGGGACGGTATTGGGGACGCGGGACCGAAGAACAGAAACGCCTTTTCGTAGAGGCGTTTTCCAAGATGACGACCGCGATCTATGCGGTTCGGTTCGACACCTATGCGGGCGATACGTTCGTGATCCAAGGCGAGGAAATGGTCGGTCAAAGCTCGGTGCTGGTCCGGTGCCAGATCGTCCGATCCGACGGCAACCGGATTCCCGTGCATTACCTCCTGCGCAGCTTCGACGGACCGTGGCGGATCGTCGACGTCTACGCCTGGGGCAAAATCAGCGAGCTGACCGGGCGCAAGGAGACGTACGAGCCGATTCTCAAGGACGAGGGGATGGACGTGCTCGCCAAGTCCCTCGAGACCGAGGTGGCAAAGATGCGAAGGACCGAAGCCCTGCGCGAGGAGCTTTCGTCGGTGCCCGGCCCGGGAGCCCGGCCCTTACCGTGACGGCGGGCAAAAATTGCGGTGGGTATTAATTTGCGGGCGCTTCGCTCAGCCCGGGGGATTCGTCAATGATGCAACGGCGCCAGCATGGTCTCAATCTCTTGAACGCCGCGACGGCCTATGCCGGCGAGGCCGACACGCCCAAGCGAACCAAGGCGGGAATGCTGAGGGCCGAGTTGTTGTCGCCCGAGCTCTCCTTCCTGATGGAGGCCCATGACGGCCTGTCCGCCAAGATCGTTGAGGAGGCCGGCTTCCACGGCATCTGGGCGTCGGGGCTTTCGGTGTCGGCCGCGCTCGGCCTGCGGGACAACAACGAGGCGTCGTGGACCCAGGTCCTCGAAGTCCTCGAATTCATGTCGGATGCAACCCGCATCCCGATCCTGGTCGATGGCGACACCGGCTACGGCAACTTCAACAACATGCGCCGACTGGTCAAGAAGCTGTGCCAGCGGCAGATCGCGGGCGTTTGCATCGAGGACAAGGTGTTCCCCAAGGCCAATTCCTTCGTCGGCGAGGCGCAGCCGCTGGCGGAAATCGACGAATTCTGCGGCAAGATCAAGGCCGGAAAGGACAGTCAGACCGACGACGATTTCTGCATCATCGCCAGGGTCGAGGCGCTGGTCAGCGGCTGGGGGCTGGACGAGGCGCTGGGCCGGGCCGAGGCGTATCACGCGGCCGGCGCCGATGCCGTGCTGGTGCACTCCAAGCAGTCGACCGCCGACGAGGTGCTGGCCTTCGCGCGCGAATGGGGCGACCGCTGCCCGATCGTGATCGTGCCGACCATGTTCTACGTCACGCCGACCGACGCGTTCCGGAAGGCCAAGATCTCGACCGTCATCTGGGCCAACCACACGCTGCGCGCCGCCATCACCGCGATGCAGGACGTTTGCCGGCGCGTCCTCACCGAGGAGAGCCTGGTCGGCATCGAAGGCGAGATCGCGACCGTCCAGGAGGTGTTCCGGCTCACCGGCAACAAGGAACTGGCCGACGCCGAGCGGCGTTACCTCGGCGGCGCGCGCGAGGAGACGCACGCCATCGTCATCGCCGCGTCGCGGGGAGACAATCTGGGCGAGCTCACGCAAGACCGCCCGAAATGCATGATCGACATCCGGGGCAAGCCGCTGCTGCGCCGGCTGGTTTCGACCATGCGGAAGAGCGGCGTGCGGTCGGTCACGGTGGTGCGCGGCTACAAGAAGGAGGCCATCGACCTTCCCTCGATCGACGCCGTGGACAACGACGCCTACGGCACCACCGGCGAGGCGGCGTCGCTCGCCTGCGCCATCGAGGCGCTCGACGGGAGCTGCGTGCTGTCCTACGGCGATATCCTGTTCCGCCGCTACATCCTCGACGCCCTGCTGGCGGCGCGCGGCGACATCGTGATGGCGGTGGACGCGCTCGGCGCGGACCGGCTGCGTCCATCGTTGAGCCGCACCGTCGATTTCGTTTCGTGCTCGCGACGGTTCACCGGCAATTACCTTCTGGAAAAAGAGCCGGCCTTCGTCACCCGCATCGCCAACGACCTTCCGGCCGAAGAGGTGACCGGCGAATGGATCGGGCTGGCGCGCCTGTCGCCGGTGGGCTCGGCGCTCATCCGCGACGAGATCGAGGCCATGCGCGCCGACGGGTCGTTGGCCAAGGCGAGCCTCGTCGATTTGTTCGCGCGGCTGCTGGCGAAGGGCGCGAAGATCTCGACCGTCTACATCGCCGGCAACTGGCTCGACGTCGACGACGTGTTCGACCTCGCCGAGGCGCGGAATTTCCTGTGACCCGCCGCGCATGATCGAGGCCGACGATTTCATCGGCCCCGCGCATGCGCTGGGCTACGACTTCTATTGCGGCGTCCCCTGCTCGTTCCTGACGCCGATGATCAATCGGGTCATCGGCCACGAGCGGCTTTCCTATGTCGGCGCCGCCAGCGAGGGCGAGGCGGTGGCGATCGCGAGCGGCGCCTGGCTCGCGGGGCGCAAGACGGTCGTCATGTGCCAGAA
>JBAVNO010000341.1:0-1595 GCA_049691095.1 Alphaproteobacteria bacterium
GTGTGCGGACGAGCACGAGATCGCCGCGAATGGGCTTGCCCGGCAGCACGCGATAGAGGCCGATGGGGGCGCTGGCGCTGGCGTTCCACACCAGCCACGGCGCCGGTCGGGCGAGCGTCGCGAGGCCGATCAGGCCGAGCCCGAACAAGGTGAGGGCGAGGACTGTGCGCGGGCGCCTACGCCTGTGCCGACGCCGCTTCGCGCGTGTGAGAAACCGTTCGTTCATCTCTGTGGCCCGCGATTCTCAGGCCGGGCGTGATGCTCACGGTCGGGCTCCGAGGTCGAGGTCTTGCCGTGCTCCGCCGACCATGCATCGAGGTCGTCGATGTGGTAGCGGACGTAGCGGCCATGCTTGCGAAAGCGTGGGCCGCCGCCCGCCGTGCGCATCTTTTCGAGCGTCCGGCGCGACAGACCGACATAATGGGCGGCCTGGTCGGTGTTCAGAAACGGGCTGCCCTTTTTGGCGTTGGCGGCTCGGACGATCTCGTCATCCATCTTCGACGCTCCTCGATTGCGGTGCGGGCGGCGACGGCGAACAGCGCCGCGTGCCAAGCGAGGATGGGCGCGATGGGGCGCGTTCCGGGACGCTCGAAAAGGCGTCCCCCACGAATTCGATCAGGCGCGTGAAATCACATGCAGAAAGAAAGCCCCGCCGCGGCGATCCGCGACGGGGCTTGAGGGCGTTATCGGTCGCGCGGTTCCCACAAGGCGATGTGGGTTGCGCCATCCCCGTTGGGGTTTTCGAGCTTGACCAGCCGGGCCCGGACCCAGTTCGGCCCGAACTCGGGCGCCCCGATCTTGAGGTTCAGGTAGGTCTCGCCGCTCGACTTCGCGACCTGGCTCCAGGCGGCGCCGACCTCGTAGCGCTGGCCGGCATAGACCCGATAGTCGGGCGCGTTCTCGGACTTCTTGTCGACGGGAACGATGGTGAGCGCGGCGGTGACGTTGAGGGTCTTGAGGGTGCCCGTGAAGACGCCGTCGTCGAGCTTGGTGAAGGTGCCGAGGGTGATGGCCATGATGTGGTCTCCTTTGCTGATGTCGCAGGACCGCCCTGCGATGGCTCGGCGCTCAGAGACCGCAAGGCGCCCCTGCCCACCGCGAGCACAGCGCAGCGGCCGGAACGCAGTGGAGGACCTGGGAGGCGGGAGAATTTGGAGCGAAGCGTCCGCGAGGAGGCCCGCTTGCGGGCCGGGGAAATTCTTTCGCCGGACAGGTTGGAGAGGGGCGACGCGGGCTCTAGCGCTTTGAGAGACATGCAGGGACGGTCTGCGAACCACAGCCGGCAAGGAGACCCTGGCCCGAGCACCCGTGCGCCTTCACCTTGGTCTCGACCGCGCGGGAACGGACACCCGTGACCCTCTTCGCCGGCGCCTTCTAGGACCGCTTCGACGATGTCCGCAGCGCTCCGTCAGACGGACCTTAAGGACCGCAGCGCGGGGTCGATGACGGGCTGCCACGGCAATGCGGTCGAGCGGCGAGACAGGCTGATTCTCATGGCGAACGCGACGACGATCGGGCTGAGGCGCACCGGTGCCAGCCTCATGATCGGCACAACATCGGACGCAATCCACAGCCACCTGTGGCGGACCCAGCAC
>JBAVNO010000342.1:0-22448 GCA_049691095.1 Alphaproteobacteria bacterium
TCCGCCGCCGCGTCCGCCCCCGCGTCCGCCAGGGCCCGGTGCAGCGCGTCGAGCCTCGCCGCGGCGCGTTCCTGGCTGGGGTCGGGCAGGATGTCACCGGCGGCCGAAAGCCGCCGCAATGCGGCCAACGGACCGCCGCCTGCTCCTTCGCCCGGTCCCTTGCCCGGTCCTTTGCCGTTTGCACCGTGAGCGGCCCGCCTTGGCATGGCGCGACGAAACTCTTATGTCTGTGGGACGGGAGACAAGGAGGCCGCCATGAACGAAGAAACCTTCAACATGGAGGTGCGGAAGTTCCTCAAGAAAGTCGGCGTCACCGCGCAGCGCGAGATCGAACAGGCGGTGCGCGACGCGCTGGAGGGCGGGAAGATCACCGGCAACGAGACGCTTCCGTTGCGCATGACTTTGACGATGGACCGGCTCGAACTGGCGCTCGCGATCGACGGGACGATCGCGCTCGAATGACGGCCGCCCGCGGCGCTCATTCGCGGCTGGCGATCATCTTCTTGATTTCCGCGATGGCGAGCGCGGGGTTGAGGCCCTTGGGGCAGGTCCGCGTGCAGTTCATGATGGTGTGGCAGCGGTACAGCTTGAAGGTGTCGTCCAGCGCCTCGAGCCGCTCGTCCTTGGCTTCGTCCCGGCTGTCGGAAATCCAGCGATAGACCTGGAGCAGGCTGGCGGGGCCGAGGAATCTGTCGCCGTTCCACCAATAGCTCGGGCACGCCGTGGAGCAGCAGGCGCACAGGATGCAATCCGACGGGCCGTCGAGCTTCGCGCGCTCCTCCGGGGATTGGAGGCGCTCGCGGGCCTCCAGGCTCCGGGGCGCCGCCTTGAGCCACGGCTCGATCGCGGCGTACTGGGCATAAAAGCCCTTGAGGTCCGGCACCAGGTCCTTCACCACCGGCATGTGCGGCAGGGGATAGACCTTCACCGCGCCCTTCACCTCGGAAATCGGCTTGAGGCAGGCCAGCGTGTTGGTGCCGTCGATATTCATCGAGCACGAGCCGCAGATCCCCTCGCGGCAGGAGCGCCGTAGCGTGAGCGTGCTGTCGGTCTCGTTCTTGATCTTGAGCAGCGCGTCCAAGACCATCGGCCCGCACGAGTCGAGGTCCACCTCGTAGGTATCGAGGCGCGGATTCTCGCCCGTCTCCGGATCGTAGCGGTAGATCTTGAAGACCTTGGTCGTCTTCGCGCCGGCCGGCGCCTTGTGGGCCTTGCCGGGCTTGATCCGGGAATTGGGCGGCAAAGTGAACTCAACCATTGCGATCGTCCTGCTTGTCGTGCGTGGGGGTGTTGGCGGTGATTCCTGCCGATGCCTCGCGAGTGGGTATGAAACGGCGCCCCTAGTACACCCGCGGCTTAGGCGGGAAGGCGGGAACGTCGTTGGTGAGCGGCTGCAGGCACACCGGGCGGTAGTCGATCCGGGGGCGTCCGTCCTCGCCCATGGCGACCAGCGTGTGCTTCAGCCAGTTGGCGTCGTCGCGGTCGGGGAAATCCTCGCGGGCGTGCGCGCCGCGGCTTTCGGTGCGGTTGGCCGCGCTGTGAAGGCTGACCACCGCCTGGTGCAGCAGATTGTCGAGCTCGAGCGTCTCCACCAGATCGCTGTTCCAGATCAGGGTGCGGTCGGTGACGCGGAGATCGGCCCGCTTGGCCCAGGCCTCGGCGATCGCCTTCTTGCCCTGCTCCAGGACCTCGCCGGTGCGGAAGACCGAGCAGTCGCGCTGCATGATCTTCTGCATCTCGAGCCGGAGCGCGGCGGTGCGGGTGCGCCCGTCGGCATGGCGGAACCGGTCCAGCCGCGTGAGCGCCAGATCGGCGGCGTCCTTCAACGGCTCGGGCGCCGATTCGCCGGGCTTGATCAGCTCGGCGCAGCGCCGGGCCGCGGCGCGCCCGAACACGACCAGATCGAGGAGCGAGTTGGACCCCAGCCGGTTGGCGCCGTGCACCGACACGCAGGCGGCCTCGCCGATCGCCATCAGGCCGGGCACCACCGCCGTCTTTCCGTTCACGGTCTTCACCACCTCGGCGTGGCGGTTGGTGGGGATGCCGCCCATGTTGTAATGCGCCGTCGGGATGACCGGGATCGGCTCCTTGGTCACGTCCACGCCGGAGAAGATGCGCGACGTCTCGGCTATCCCCGGCAGGCGTTCGTGGATGACCTTGGGGTCGAGATGCTCGAGGTGCAGATAGATATGGTCGGCCTCGGGCCCGACGCCGCGGCCTTCGCGGATCTCGATCGTCATCGAACGGCTCACCACGTCGCGCGAGGCCAGATCCTTGGCGTGGGGCGCATAGCGCTCCATGAAGCGCTCGCCCGTGGAATTGGTGAGATAGCCGCCTTCGCCGCGCACGCCCTCGGTGATCAGCACGCCGACGCCGTAGATTCCGGTGGGGTGGAACTGGATGAATTCCATGTCCTGGAGCGGCAGACCCGCGCGCAGCACCATCGCGTTGCCGTCGCCGGTGCAGGTGTGCGCCGAGGTGCAGGAGAAATAGGTGCGCCCATAGCCGCCGGTGGCCAGCACCGTCATGCGGGCGTTGAACCGGTGGATGGTGCCGTCGTCCAGGTTCCAGGCCACGACGCCCCGGCATGCGCCCTGCTGGTCCATCAGCAGGTCGATGGCGAAATATTCGATGAAGAATTCCGCCTTGTGCTTCAGGGACTGCTGATAGAGCGTGTGCAGCATGGCATGCCCGGTGCGGTCGGCCGCCGCGCAGGTGCGCTGCGCCGTGCCTTCGCCGTAGCGCGTGGTCATGCCCCCGAACGGCCGCTGGTAGATCTTTCCCTCGGGCGTGCGGGAGAACGGAACCCCGTAATGTTCGAGCTCGATGACGGCGGGCACCGCCTCGCGGCACATGTATTCGATGGCGTCCTGATCGCCCAGCCAGTCCGATCCCTTGATGGTGTCGTACATGTGCCAGCGCCAGTCGTCCTCGCCCATGTTGCCCAATGCGGCCGAGATGCCGCCTTGGGCCGCCACCGTATGGCTGCGGGTCGGGAATACCTTGCTGATGCAGGCGGTCTTGAGGCCGGCGGCGGCCATGCCGAAGGTGGCGCGAAGCCCGGCGCCGCCGGCGCCCACGACGATGACGTCATAGGCGTGATCGATGATGTCGTAGGATTTCACGTGCCGCCCTCGCCTGCCTTCATGGGGAAAGCGCGATGCGGAGCACCGCGAACACGCCCGTTACGACGAACACCACGCACGCGAACCGCACCGCGAGCATCGAGGCCAGCCGCCGCGCCGGACCGTGCACGTAGTCCTCGATCACGACCTCGAGCCCGAGCATGGCGTGATAGAAGGCCGTGCCCAGCGTCAGAATCATGAGGATCGCCGCCCAAGGCGAGTGGAGCCATGCCACCACGGCGGCGTGGCTGGCGCCGGTGTGCCGAACGAGGCCGACAGTGAGCCAAAGCGAAAGCGGCACCAGGGCGATCGAGGTCGTGCGCTGCGCCCACCAGTGGGCCTTGCCGGACCGCGTGCCCATCACAACGCCCCCATCGCGGAATAGCCCGCGACCCACGCCAGCAACGTCAGCACGACCGCGGCGCTCACCACCGTCCAGCCGGTTGCGTAGGCGGTTTCGAGCGCGAACCCGAGGCCCGCATCCCAGGCCAGATGCCGGATGCCGTTCGCCAGGTGATAGAACAAGCAAAAGGTGAAGCCGAACAGCACCAGCCGGCCGAACCAACCCCCGGCCAACTCCTGCGCGAGGGCGAACGGATCCGGGCCTTGCGCCGCGGCCATCAGCCACGCCACCAGGAGCACGAGGCCCAGCACCAATACGATGCCGGTGGCGCGGTGAAGGATCGACAGAACGGAGGTGAGCTGCGGCCGGTACACCTGCAGGTGGGGTGACAACGGCCGATCGGCGCTGGTCATCGTGTCCTCGCTTGGAATATCGGGACTCCCGCCAGCGCCGGGGCGGGAACGGCGGCACAACGGACGTCTGCGACCTGTTCAATGTTTAACGGCGGCGCCCGAGCTAGTCAACGCCGGCCACGTTCAACCCTCGCGGTCAGTCGCCACGGTCCGCCAATCGCCCGGTCCCGTAACGGCGGACGCGCCATTCGGACCCTGGCCCCGCCGCGGCCCCGCCGCGGTCTCGCCGCCGGCGGATTTTTGGGCGCGATCTTTCCGGCCGACGGTTCACGTCGGTCCCTGGGGCGACCCCTTTGGGCGCGATCCCTCGCGGCGATGTCTCGATGGGACGGAGTCCTGCTCGCGGAATGTGCAAACCCGCCCATCTGCCGGGACCCATTTCCAGATTTCAGTCCACAGTAGCCGTTGTGGTGCGGCAGAGCGGTCACCTACAAAATCTCGATTTCATTTTGGAGCCAAAAGCGTGGCCCTGAAAAAGCGTGGAAAAATCTGTGGATAACTTGTGGAGAACCGAGCCTGTCCTTGAGAACATAAGGAAACGGCGAAACTATTACTTAGTTTTATTATTGCCAGGCTCTCGAAAAATCGTCACCATGGCCTTGGCATGCGAAAGGTCCGGAGCATGCCGCCTTGCATGTTGAAGCCTCCTCGGGGGTCAAACCGGCGGCGGCGGTGTTTCCGGGGGTGATGTCCGACGGCAAGCACGCCGCGCGTCCCGTGCCGATGCCCGGTCGACCCGTTTCGGGAAGGTCGGGTGGCGGACCCGGGGCCGCGACTGAGATGCGCAGCCAACGGTCGTATCGGGCGCCCTCTGCCCCGGCTGGTCCGGGAACAGGGCGGCCGTTCGCGGCGGTCAAGCAATCCCGAGTACCGTTCCTTCGGGGCGGTACGCGCGGGGCTCGGCCGCGGGCCCGTGCGCGGGATTCTTGTTCGGAAGAGTCCGGTGCCGCGGTGGACCGATGGATGGCGCGTTCGAGGGCGACGGCTCCGCGTGGGGCAGCGATCCGTTCTGGATCGCATTCATCGTTGCGGGTGGTGTCTCTCTGGGGCACACCACCCGCGCTACGATGACGGCATCCCCGTCCCCTTTCGCTGCCGGAGCTGGGCCGGCTCCGGAGGCGTCAGGGATGTGCCTGAGGGCACGGCGCGCGTTACATGACGTGCGCACCTGACGCCTCTTCGTTTATCAGAAGCCGATTCCAGCAACAACAAGATTTTGGGGTCGCGCGCACTCAAGACCGCTAGGTCATGATTGCCCGGTCGTGACCGAGCCGGGCCAGTCCGCTCAGCGGCGGCGCGGCATCAGGACCACGTAATCGAGGTCGAGCACCACGGCGGGATCGTAGCCGGGCTTCCCGTCACGGCCCTGCACCATGTAGGGGAAGTCGGCGCAGGGGCGGTCTTTCGTCGCCACGGTGCGCAGCCTGAGCGCGCCCAGGTCCGGCCGTCCGGGAATCTCGGATTTCTCCAGCACCTCGGACCAGGCATAGATGGTGTCGCCGCCGAAACTCGGATTAGTATGGCGGCCGCCGTTAATGGCCGCGATCCGGAACGCGTTGGCCAGCCCATTGAAGGAATGGGCCCGCGCCAGCGAAATGATGTGGCCGCCATAGACGATGCGCCGGCCGAACCGCCCGTCCTTCTCCACGTGCTGGTCGAAGTGGACGCGGGCCGTGTTCTGGTAGAGCCGTGTCGCCATCATGTGCTCGGCCTCCTCGAAGGTCATGCCGTCGAGATGGTCGATTTTCTCGCCCGCTTCGTAGTCCTCCCACAGCGCGGGCGAACCCGAAAGCGCGGTGTCGTATGCCTCGAGATCGAGCCTGGGCGGGATCACGAGTTCGCCCACCGCCACCGATTCGGGAAGCTCGGGGATCACCGGCTCGGGGGCGGGCCGCGTCCTGTCGCGCTTGCGCACCATGACCCAGCGGTAATAGTCGAGCACTATCTCGTCGCGCTGGTTGAACCCGGTCGAGCGCACGTAGACGATGCCGGTCTTGCCGTCGGAATTCTCCTTCAGCCCCACCACGGCCGAGCGCGAGCGCAGCGTGTCGCCGGCGAATACCGGCGCGCCGAACCGCATCCCGGCGTAGCCCAGATTCGCGATGGCGTTGAGCGAGATGTCAGGCACGGTTTTCCCGAGCACGAAATGGAACGTCAGCACGTCGTCGATCGGCGCTTCCCTGTACCCGATCGCCCGCGCGAACGCATCCGAGCAATGCAGCACGAAGCGCGACCCGGTGAGCGCGATGAACAGCGCCACGTCGCCTCGCGTGACCGTGCGCGGCGTGGCGTGCACGATTTCCTGCCCGAGGGAGAAGTCCTCGAAGAAATTCCCGATGATGGATTTCGTCTTCGTCGCCTTCATCGCCACATCGTCGTCCATTTCCGGCGCGGTTCAAAGCCGGGCCGCGGGGCCCGCCGCGGGGCGCTTCGGGCGCGGGCGAGAGTAGGGACAAAGCGCGCCCTCTGGCAAGACGCCGTTGGCCGCACGGGCCCGGTCGCGCGGGCTCGCCGCAAGACCCCGAGCCACGAGACGCGGGATGGGGCGAGGCGCGACGCATCGCGCCTTGTTCGCCGCCCGCGAAGCGGAGTACATCTGCGACTCGCCAGGGACGGATCGCGCCGCCAACGGCGGCCCGCAATCCGCGAGCCGCCGCCACGAAGAGACCGGACCATGCTTGTCGAGACGCTGCTCAAGGGAATCGCGGCCGGGCTTGTGATCGCCGCACCGGTTGGCCCGGTGGGCGTCCTCTGCGTCCATCGCACGCTCGTCTGCGGCCGCGTCCACGGGCTGGTTTCGGGATTGGGGGCTGCGGTGGCCGATTGCCTGTTCGCCGGGGTGGTGGCCTTCGGGCTCGGTTTCGTTTCCGATTTCCTGATCGCGCATCAGGGGGAGCTCCAGCTTGCCGGCGGCTCGTTGCTGCTCATGCTCGGCCTCAACGCCCTCGTCTCCCGCCCGCCCCAGCCGAGCGGGGGGCCGGGCGGAGAGGACGTCCGCGGACTTTCGGGGGATTGCGCGTCGGCCTTCGTGCTGACGGCCACCAACCCGATCACGATCCTGTCGTTCCTCGGCGTTTTCGCGGCGCTCGGCGTTTCCAGTTCCGCCAATTCCGTCGAAGCCTATGCGCTCGTCGGCGGCGTATTCCTGGGATCGGCCGCGTGGTGGCTGCTGTTGTCGGCAGGGGTTTCCGTCATGAGAAGCATGATGGAGACTCTGTATCTCAAATGGATGCACCTGATTTCCGGCGGGCTGTTGCTGGCCTTCGGAGTAGGCGTGCTGGCCGCCGCGGCGTTCTAGCCGCGAACGGCGGAAACGCCGGTCGCTGCGGCCGTCTCAGGCCGCGGCCGTGCCCTTCAGATCCGTCTCCAGCTCGGCGATGGCCTTGGCAAGCAGCAGCATGCGGCGTGCGCCTTCCACGTGGAGGTTCTCGATCAGCTTGCCGTCCACCACCACCACGCCTTCGCCGCGGGCGTGCGCGTCCTTGTAGGCCTCGATGATGCGCCGTGACCATTCGATGTCCTGGGGCGAGGGCGAGAAGGCGGTGTTGGCCAGCGCGATGGTCTTGGGGTGGATGAGGGTCTTGCCGTCGAAACCCAGCTCGGCGCCCTGGCGGCAGGCATGGGCCAGACCCTCGTCGTCCTCGAGGTTGAGATGCACGCCGTCGATGATCGCCACGTCGCACGCCCGCGCGGCCAGCAAACAGAGTTCCAGACTGGTCAGGAACGGCAGCCGTTCGCGCGTATGCGACGCGCCCAGGTCCTTGGCCAGGTCGGACGTGCCCATGACCAGGCAGCGGATCCTGGGGCTGGCCGAGGCGACTTCCTCGGCGTGGAGGATCCCGCGCGGCGTTTCCACCATGCACCAGATCGACAGCGTCGGCGGCGCGCCCGCCGCCGTGATGATGGCGTCGGCCTGGCGCACCATGTCGCCGCTTTCGATCTTGGGCAGCAGCACCGCGTTGGCGCCGCTTTTCGCCGCCGCTAACAGATCGTCGTATCCCCAATGGGAGTTCAGGCTGTTGACGCGGATGACCACCTGCCGCTTGCCGTAGGCCTCCGAGCGGGCCGCGGCAACGGCCTTCCCGCGCGCCTCGCTCTTGGCCGTGGGCGCGACCGCGTCCTCGAGATCGAAGATGAAGGCGTCCGCCGCCAGGCTCTTCGCCTTCTCGAGCGCCCGTTCGTTGGAGCCCGGAACGTAGAGCACGCTGCGCAGCGCAAGAAATGTCCTCGGCATGCAATTCCCCCAAATGGCGAATGACGGCGGCGAATGACGGCGGCGAATGACGGCGGCGAATGATGGGTAACGGCTACCGTTGGGCCGGTCGCGGAAGCGCGCCACCCACCGGCACGGCGGCTATTGTGCAATGCAATAATCGTTATTGCAATGCAGACGACCGTGCGCGGCCGTCAAGGGAGGCCCGCAGATTTGGCATGCTGCACCTGCGAAAAGCCGTGTCCGGACAAGGACCGGCGACGAACCCCGACGAAGGCCGGCGAGCGCGGCAAATTGCCGCGCCCGCGTGAGGCCCGGCGCCACGGCGGCTGTCGCTGCTCCTGGCCCGGTCTCTTGACGAGGTTTCTGGGCGCTTTCTCGGTGCGTCTTCTGGGAGGGGCGCCCTACGCGGCCTTGCGCATGTAGGTCTTGATCAGCTCTTCGGCGATCTGGATCGCGTTCAGCGCCGCGCCCTTGCGCAAGTTATCGGAGACCACCCACATCGCGATTCCGCACGGCACGGTCTTGTCCTGACGCAGGCGGCTGACATAGACCGCGTCCTCGCCGACGCATTCGACCGGCGTCACGTAGCCTTCGTCCGCCCGGTGATCGACCACCGAAACGCCGGGCGCCTTTTGCAGGGCGGCGCGCGCCTGAGCGACCGTGATCGGCTTCTCGAACTCCACGTTCACCGCCTCGGCGTGCCCGATGAAGACCGGGACGCGCACGCAGGTGGCGGCGACCTCGATCGCGGGATCGAGGATCTTCTTGGTCTCTGCCGCCATCTTCCACTCCTCCTTGGTCTGGCCGTCCTCCATGAAGACGTCGATATGAGGAATGACGTTGAAGGCGATCTGCTTCGTGAACAGTTGCGATCTCACCGTTTGGTTCATATAGACGCGCCGGGTCTGGTCGAAAAGCTCGTCCATCGCCTCCTTGCCGGCGCCGGAAACCGATTGATAGGTCGCCACCACCACCCGCTTGATCTTGGCCAGATCGTGGAGCGGCTTCAGCGCCACCACCATCTGGATGGTGGAGCAGTTCGGGTTGGCGATGATGTTGCGCTTCGTGTATCCGGCGATCGCCTTGCGATTGACCTCGGGCACCACCAGCGGCACGTCCGGGTCCATGCGGAACTGCGACGTGTTGTCGATGACGACGCAGCCGGCCGCCCCGGCGCGGGGCGCATGCACGGCGGAAATCTTCGCGCCCGGCGAAAACAGTCCGATGTCGACGCCGCGGAAATCGAACGTGTCGAGGTCCCGGACCTTGAGGACCTTGTCCTCGCCGAAGGAGATCTCGGTGCCCACCGACCGCTCGGAGGCCAGCGCGATCACCTCGTCGGCCGGAAAATTGCGCTCGGCGAGCGTCGTCAGCAATTCGCGTCCGACCGCCCCCGTCGCTCCGACCACTGCAACCCTGTATCCCATTCCTGACCTTCCCGCTTCCGCCCGCCTGAATTCCGCCATGGGCCGCATAAACCGCACCGGGGCCAAGCACTTAACCGTAGTTGCGGCCGATTTTCAAGGCGGCGCCGCCGGAGCGCCGTCCCAGAGGGGCTCGATCAATAAGATAAGTACGCCGTCGGCCATGATCCACCCCGGGGCGCCGGCTCCAAGCGGCCCCGCCGCCCGCGTCGGGCCCCGCGTCAATGGCCCCGCGTCAATGGCCCCGCGTCAGTGGCCCAGCCGGTCGAGCTCGCGCAGGATGGCGTCGCCCATGCCGGTCGTGGAGACCTTCTCCATGCCCGGCTGCATGATGTCGGCGGTGCGCAGGCCCGCGTTCAGCACGTTTTTGACCGCCGCCTCGATCAGCGCCGCGCCGTCGGCGTCGTCGAACGAGTAGCGCAGCATCATCGCGAAGCTCAACAAGGTGGCCAGCGGATTGGCCACGTCGTGGCCGGCGATGTCGGGCGCGCTGCCGTGCACGGGTTCGTAAAGGGCCTTGCGGCGGCCGTCGGGACCGGCGGCGCCCAGCGACGCCGAGGGCAGCATGCCGAGCGAACCGGTGAGCATCGACGCGCAATCGGACAGAACGTCGCCGAACAGATTGTCGGTGACGATGACATCGAACTGCTTGGGCGCGCGCACGAGCTGCATGGCGCAATTGTCGGCGTACATGTGCGCCAGCGTCACGTCCGGATATTCCTTGTCGTGGACGTGCGTGACCTCCTCGCGCCAGAGCTGGCCGCTTTCCATCACGTTGGCCTTCTCGACCGAGGTCACGCGGTTCGAGCGCCTGCGCGCGAGCTCGAAGGCGACACGGGCGACGCGGCGGATTTCCCCGGTCGTGTAGACCTGGGTGTTCACGCCGCGGCGCGATCCGTCGGGCAGGACCTCGATCCCCCGCGGCTCGCCGAAATAGACGCCGCCCGTGAGCTCGCGCACGATCATGATGTCGAGCCCGCGCACCAGCTCGGTCTTCAGCGTCGAGGCCTCGGCCAGCGCGTCGAAGACCAGCGCGGGGCGCAGGTTCGCGAACAGGTCCATGTCCTTGCGCAGACGCAGCAGGCCCCGTTCCGGACGCACCGCAAACGGCAGGCCTTCCCATTTCGGCCCGCCCACCGCGCCCAGCAGCACGGCGTCGACCCTGAGCGCGGCGGCCATGGTCTCGTCCGTGAGCGGCACGCCGTGGGCGTCGATCGCGGCGCCGCCCACCAGGCCTTCGGTGATCTCGAAGCGGGTCGAGCCGAACTTGTCGAACCAGTCGATGACGCGGCGCACCTGACGCATCACCTCGGGCCCGATGCCGTCGCCGGCCAGGATCAGGATGGTCCGTGTGTTCGTCGTTGGCATGTCGTCGGCGTCCCAGTTGCGAAAATCAGTCGGTGTCGGCGGGCGGGGGAATCGGCGTGGGCGGCGCGGATCAGCGCCAAAGCCACGCCCGGGAGAGCTTCTGGCCTTCCTCGAAACGGTCGATCGCGGCCGCCTTTTGGAGCGTCAGTCCGATGTCGTCGAGACCTTCGAGCAGGCAGCGCTTGCGGAACGGGTCGATGTCGAAGCGGATCGGTCCGCCCTCGAGCCCGGAAATCGTCTGGGAGGGCAGATCGACGGTGAGCGTGGCGTTGCCGCCGCGGGCGGCGAATTCCATGATCTTTTCCACCGCGTCCTTGGGCAGCGTGACCGGCAGGATGCCGTTCTTGAAGCAGTTGTTGAAGAAGATGTCGGCGAACGAAGGCGCGATGATGCAGCGGATCCCGAAATCCATCAGCGCCCACGGCGCGTGCTCCCGGCTCGACCCGCAGCCGAAATTCTCGCCCGCGATCAGGATTCGCGCCTTGCGGTACGGTTCGCGGTTGAGCACGAAGTCGGGGCGCTGGGCGCCTTTCTCGTCGTAGCGCATCTCGTCGAAAAGATGCTTGCCCAGTCCGGTCCGCTTGATCGTCTTCAGGAACTGCTTGGGGATGATCATGTCGGTGTCGACGTTGATCAGCGGCAGGGCCGCGGCGATTCCCGTGAGCGTCACGAACTTTTCCATCCGCCGCCTCAGGCCAGATGCCGGATGTCGGCGATGTGTCCGGTGACCGCAGCCGCGGCCGCCATCTCGGGACTCATCAGATGGGTGCGGCCGCCACGGCCCTGGCGGCCCTCGAAATTGCGGTTGGAGGTGGAGGCGCAGCGTTCGCCCGGTTGCAGCTTGTCGGCGTTCATGGCCAGGCACATGGAACAGCCCGGCTCGCGCCATTCGAAGCCGGCCTCGAGGAAGACGCGGTCGAGGCCCTCGGCCTCCGCCTGCTCCTTCACCAGGCCGGAGCCCGGCACCACCATCGCGCGCACGGTCCTGGCCACCTTGCGCCCCTTGGCGACCTCGGCGGCGCGGCGCAGATCCTCGATCCGCGCGTTGGTGCACGAGCCGATGAAGACCGCGTCCACCGCGATCTCGGTGAGCCTGGTTCCCGGCTTCAGCCCCATGTAGTCGAGCGCGCGTTCCATGGCGCGGCGCTTGTCCTCGTCCTTTTCGTCCCGCGGGTCGGGAACCCGGCCGGTGACGGGGAGCACCTGCTCCGGGCTGGTGCCCCAGGTGACCTGGGGCTCGATGGCGTTGGCATCCAGCGTCACCTCGCGGTCGAAGCGCGCGCCCGGGTCCGTGGGCAGGGTCCGCCAGTAGGCGACCGCCTGCTCGAACGCCATGGCCTTGGGTGCCAGCGGCCGGCCTTTCAGATATTCGAAGGTGGTCTCGTCGGGGGCGATCAGACCGGCCCGCGCACCCGCCTCGATCGACATGTTGCAGACCGTCATGCGGCCGGCCATGGACAGGGCGCGGATGGCCTCGCCCGCATATTCGATCACGTGTCCGGTGCCGCCCGC
Source organism: Alphaproteobacteria bacterium (assembly GCA_049691095.1). GTDB lineage: Bacteria > Pseudomonadota > Alphaproteobacteria > DATDPM01 > DATDPM01 > JBAVNO01. The sequence continues at coordinate 12,402 of JBAVNO010000342.1, forward strand.
GGTGCCGATCCGGCCGATGATCGCCAGCACCGCGTCCTTGGCGGTGACGCCGAAGGGAAGCGGCCCGCTCACGTTGACGCGCATGTTCTTGGCCGGCCGCTGGATCAGCGTCTGGGTGGCCAGCACGTGCTCGACCTCCGAGGTGCCGATGCCGAACGCCAGCGCCCCGAAGGCGCCGTGCGTTGAGGTGTGGGAATCCCCGCACACGATGGTCATGCCCGGCTGGGTCAGGCCCTGTTCCGGCCCGACGATGTGGACGATGCCCTGCCGCACGTCGTCCATGGGGAAATAGGTGATGCCGAACTCGCGGCAGTTATCGGCCAGCGTCTGGACCTGAAGGCGGGATTGCGGATCGGCGATGCCGTGGCTGCGGTCGGTGGTCGGCACGTTGTGGTCGGCGACCGCCAGCGTCGCCTCGGGCCGGCGCATCTTGCGGCCCGCCGCGCGCAGGCCCTCGAAGGCCTGGGGGCTGGTCACCTCATGGACCAGGTGCCGGTCGATATACAACAGGCACGGGCCGTCGTCCTGGGAGTCCACCAGGTGGCTCTGCCAAATCTTGTCGAACAGGGTGAGCGGTTGTGCCATGGACGCGGGCAGTCGGTTAAGGGCGCCGGACTCCAGATGGGGACGCGGACGCGGCCTTGAAAGAACCCCGCGCCTGCGGTCCCCTTGCGGCGCCTACGACTTTTCCTTTTCCGCCGGCGCCGACTGGGCCAGCGCCTGCTCCTCGCGGGCGCGTTCCGCCGCGGCCGCGGCGGCCGATTCGGCGCCGGGCACGAAGCTCGTCTTTTCCGCGATGCGCGCGCGCTTGCCGGTGCGGCCGCGCAGGTAATAGAGCTTGGCACGGCGCACGTCGCCGCGGCGCATCACCTCGATCTTCGCGATCAGCGGCGAATAGAGCGGGAACACGCGCTCCACGCCCTCGCCGTACGAGATCTTCCGCACCGTGAACGCCGAGTTGAGCCCCGCGTTCTTCCGCCCGATGCAAACGCCTTCGTAGACCTGGACGCGCTCGCGCGATCCCTCCACGACCTTGACGTGGACCCGCAGCGTATCTCCGGGCGCGAATTCCGGCACCGGACGCTGGGCCAAAAGCTTGGCGACCTGCTCGCGCTCGAGTTCCTGAAGCATGTTCATGGCACGACACCCCTACTCCTGGCGGGCTTTCGCATATTTGGCCCACAAATCGGGCCGCCGCCGCCGCGTTATTTCCTCGGCCTCGGCCAAACGCCAAGCCCTGATCTTCTCGTGGTTGCCGGAAACCAGAACGTCTGGCACCGCCCGGCCCTTCCAAACCTGAGGCCGGGTATAATGGGGGTATTCCAACAATCCCCGCTCGAAACTCTCTTCCGCCAGCGACTCCGGCGCGCCCACGACGCCCGGCAGAAGCCGCACGCAGGCATCGATGAGCGCGATCGCCGCCGGCTCGCCGCCCGAGAGCACGAAATCGCCGAGGCTGATCTCCTCAAGCGCGTGCGCCTCGAGCACCCGCTCGTCCACCCCTTCGAAACGGCCGCAGAACAGGATCACCGCCGGCGCTGCCGCCAGCTCTTTGATCCGCGCCTGCGTCAAGGGCCGTCCCCGCGGCGTGAGATAGATCGCCGGACCCCGGCGATCGGCCGCGCAACCAAGCGCCGCATCCACGACATCGGGGCGCATGACCATGCCCGGACCGCCGCCGAAAGGGGCGTCGTCGACGGTGCGGTGTTTATCGCTCGCGAAGGCCCGGATGTCCACCGTTTCCAGCGCCCAGATCCCGGCCTCAAGCGCCTGTCCCGCCAGCGAACAGCCGAGCGGCCCCGGGAACGCCTCCGGGAACAGCGTCAGGACCTTCGCGGTCCAGACCGGCCCCGCCGTCTTGGTCCCGTCAGCCGCCACGTGACCTCCCTCGGCCGCGCGCCTTCGCGCTTTTCCCCACGCGGCGCCCGGCACCGGCCGATGCCCCGCGCTTGCGCCCGGCCTCGTTTCGGCCGGCCTCGGACGCGGCCTGGGGCTCGCCTTCGGGCGAGCCTTCCTCGAGCAATCCCTCCGGAGGATCGATCACGATCCGTCCGCCCTTCACGTCCACCACCGGCACGGCCCTTCGCGTGAACGGCACGTCGATGGGAGGCGCACCCTCGCGCGTCACCTCGATCACGTCGCTGGCGCCGAAATTGTACACCGCCGCCACCCGCCCGATCCCGGTTCCGTCCGCAAGCTCCACCGACAGTCCAACCAGATCGGCGTAATAGAACGAGTCCGCTTCGGGCTCGGGAAGCGCGGACCGGCTCACATAAAGCCTGGTCCCCTTCAGTGCCAGCGCCTGGTCGCGATCGTTCAGGCCCTTGACCCCGACGATCAGCGCATCCTTGGCGCGGCCCATGACCGTGACCTCGAACCGCTTGCCGCCTTCGTCGGTCAGAGGACCGTAGGCCGCAAGCGACAGGGGATCCTCGGTATAGCTTCTCACGCGCACCGCACCCTTCACGCCATGGACTCCCACGATCACGCCGACGCAGACCTTGTCCCGGGGCTCCGACCTCTTCGCCACGCCGCGCCTCCGCTCACACTCGCGGGTTGAGCCGCGAGCCGACTCGCGATCGGCCCGACCGCGCGATTCGCCCGCACCGTCCCATCAGGCCTCGGGCGCAGGTTCGGGCGCCGGTTCCGCGGCCGGTTCGGGAGCCGGTTCGGGTGACGGTTCGGGAGCCGGTTCGGGTGACGGTTCAGGAGCCGGTTCGGGCGCCGGCGCGGCTGCCGGCTCGGCCGCGGCCGCTGCCTTGGCCTGGCGAGCCTCTTCCTTCGCCTTCATCCGCTCCACCGTCTTGGGCCGCGGCTGGCTTTGCTTCGGTTGGTCGTGGATGGCCGGCTTGGGAACCAAGTCCACCGCGCTGAAGAACCGCGCCACGCGGTCGGTCGGCAACGCCCCGTGGGAGAGCCAATGCTTCGCCCGCTCGACGTCGATGACGACGCGCTTGGGGTTCTCCTTCGCCAGCATGGGATCGTAGCTGCCGATGCGCTCGATGAAGCGGCCGTCCCGCGGCGAGTGCGAATCCGCCACCACGATACGGAAATAGGGGCGGTTCTTGGTGCCGCCCCGGGCCATACGAATCCTTACAGACATGTTCTGCTCTTCCCTCCGGTTTGTGAAACGTGACTCATGTTTCCTTTGTTTCCTTGGCCTTCGAATCCTCCGCGCTCACGCGCGCGCCTATCCCCGCGGCGGCAGCCCCGGCAGGCCGTGGCGCATCAGCCCGCGTTTCCCGAGCTTGCCCACCTGCTTCATCATCCGGTTCATCTCCATGAACTGCTTCAAGAGCAGATTGACGTCCTGGACCGTGGTCCCGGAGCCCTGGGCGATGCGCCGTTTGCGCGAGGCGTTCAGCACCTTGGCGTTGCGCCGCTCGTGAGGCGTCATCGAGCCGATGATGGCCTGCTGGCGCTTGAAGATGCGGGTGTCGATGTTGGCCCCTTCGAGTTGCTTCTTGATCTTGCCGATGCCCGGCAGCATGCCCATCAGGCCCGACATGCCGCCCATCTTGCCGATCTGGGCCAACTGCTTGGCGTAGTCATCGAGGTCGAGGCCGCCCTTCCCCATCTTGCGCGCCAGCTTTTCGGCGTCTTCCTGGTCCACCGTCTCGGCCGCGCGCTCCACCAGCGAGACCACATCGCCCATGCCGAGAATCCGCCCCGCCACTCGGTCGGGATGGAACACCTCCAGCGCATCGAGCTTCTCGCCGACGCCCACCAGCTTGACCGGGCAGCCGGTGACGGCGCGCATGGAAAGGGCCGCACCGCCCCGTGCGTCGCCGTCGAGCCTTGTCAGCACGATGCCGGTCAATTTGAGGCGTTCGTGGAACTTGGCCGCGACGTTGACCGCGTCCTGACCGGTCATCGCGTCGGCGACCAGAAGCGTCTCGGTGGGCTGGGTCGCGGCGTGAATGGACGCGGCCTCGTCCATCAGCTCGTCGTCGATATGCAGCCTTCCTGCGGTATCGAGCAGCACGATGTCGAAGCCTTCCTTGCGCCCGGCATCCACCGCGCGGCGCGCAATCTCCAAGGGCGGCTGGCCGGCGACGACCGGCAGGGTCGCGATGCCTGCCTGGCGGCCCAGCACCGCAAGCTGTTCCTGCGCGGCCGGGCGGCGCGTGTCGAGCGACGCCATCAGCACCTTCTTCTTGTCCTTCGATTCGAGGCGCAGCCCCAGCTTGGCCGTCGTGGTCGTCTTGCCCGAGCCCTGGAGGCCGACCATCATGATCACGACCGGCGGATTGGCGGCGAGCTTGAGCGGCACCGCGGAGTGGCCGAGCTGGGCGATGAGCTCGTCATGGACGATCTTGATCACCATCTGGGCCGGGGTGACGCTGCGGATCACGTCCTGACCCACCGCCTTAAGCATCACGGCGGCGAGCAGGTTTTTCACCACCGGCAGGGCGACGTCGGCCTCCAGGAGCGCCACCCGCACCTCGCGGAGCGCGGCCTGGACGTCGGAATCGGACAGGGCGCCCCGCCTTTTCAGGCGGTCGAACACCTCACCCAGACGTGCACTCAGGCTCTCGAACATCGCTGCCTTTTGCGTCCTCTTGCCCTAAAGCCGGCGGTCTTCCTCTTTCGGCCCGGAACCTCTGCCACACAGGCGGCGGCCCAAAACCGAATGCGCCAGTGCGCGAAACTCGCGGACTGGCGGACCCCCGTGGGGGCGGTAAGCCAAGGAAGCCGGCTTGAACGGGGCGGAACTTAGGGCCCGGCCGGGCCCTAGTCAAGCAGGCCGGCCCGGCCTAAGGCCCTGCCGCTCGCCGGTCCGGCCCTAGGGGCGGTCTTTATTGTGGCTCCGGGGCAAGCCGGAAGCCGCTAAACCCCGGCAAGGCCGTGGACTTACGGGGCATGCGCGCCATATAACGCGGCATGACCGGCGTTCCCTTCATCAAGATGCACGGGCTCGGCAACGACTTCGTCGTGCTGGACGGGCGCGAGCGGCGCATCCCGCTGAGTTCGGAGCGGGTGCGTGCGATCGCCGACCGCCACACCGGCGTGGGCTGCGACCAACTGATCCTGCTCGAGCGCGCCGACACCGGGCTGGCCGACGTGGCGATGCGCATCTTCAATGCCGACGGCGGCGAGGTGGAGGCCTGCGGCAACGCCTCGCGCTGCATCGCCTCGCTGCTCTTGGGCGAGCTCGGCCGCGACCACATGATCATCGAAACCAAGGCCGGCCTGTTGGATGCCGAAGAAGGCCCGGGCGGCATCGTGCGCGTGGACATGGGCCGCGTGAAGCTCGACTGGCGCGACATCCCCATCAAGGACGCGACGGATACGCTCCATCTGGGCCTCACGCTCGGCCCCCTCAGCGACCCGGTGGCGGTCAATGTCGGCAACCCGCATGCCGTGTTCTTCGTGCCGGATGCGGAGAAGATCGATCTCGCCGCATTGGGCCCGCTGCTCGAGCGCCACGCCATGTTCCCCGAGCGCGCCAACATCGAGGTGGCGCAGGTGCTTAGCGCCGACCGCATCCGCGCCCGGGTGTGGGAGCGCGGCACCGGCATCACGCTCGCCTGCGGCACCGGCGCCTGCGCCGTATTGGTGGCCGCCCACCGAAGGGCGCTCACCGGCCGCAAGGCGGACATCGTGCTCGACGGCGGGGTTTTGACGGCCGAGTGGCTGAAGGACGACCATGTGCTGTTGAGCGGGCCGGCGGAAGTGAGCTTCACCGGCATGCTGTCGGAAACGCTGCTGCCCCAAGGACCGCGGACATGACGGCGGCTGTTCCCGAGAGGACGGACGACGGCGTCGAGCTGATCACCTTCGGCTGCCGGCTCAATGCCTACGAGTCGGAGGCGATCCGCAAGCTCGCGCGCGAGGGGAATCTTCGCGATACCGTCATCGTCAACACCTGCACCGTCACCGCCGAGGCCGAGCGCCAGGCGCGCCAGGCCATCCGCCGCGCGCGGCGCCTGAATCCCCATGCCCGGATCGTGGTCACGGGGTGCGCCGCCCAGGTGGACCCCGCTCGCTTCGCCGCCATGGCCGAGGTCGATCTTGTCCTGGGCAACGAAGAAAAGCTGATGGCGGAGTCGTTCGCCGGCCCGTTCCTAGCCCGAACGGCCCTCGCCCGTGCGGCCGACGGCGAAGAGGCGAAGATCCGGGTCAACGACATCATGGCGGTGCGCGAGACGGCGCCCCACCTCGTGCCGGGATTCGAGGGCCGGGCCCGGGCCTTCGTCCAGGTGCAGCAGGGCTGCGACCATCGCTGCACGTTCTGCATCATCCCGTTCGGCCGCGGGCCGAGCCGCAGCGTCGCCCTGGGCGACATCGTCGCCCAGGCCCGCGAATTGGTTGCCAATGGCTACCGCGAGATCGTGCTGACGGGTGTCGACATCTCGTCCTACGGCAGCGACCTTCCGGGCCGCCCGACGCTGGGGCAGATGACGCGCCGCCTGCTGGCGCTGGTGCCCGGGATCGAGCGGCTGCGCCTCTCCTCCGTCGATCCCGCCGAGTTGGACGCCGACCTGTTGCAGCTTCTCCGCGACGAGGAGCGCGTGATGCCGCATCTGCATCTCAGCCTCCAGGCGGGCGACGACATGATCTTGAAGCGGATGAAGCGGCGCCATTCCCGCAGCCAGGCGGTGGAGCTATGCGGCCGGCTGCGCGAGCTTCGCCCAGGCCTTGCCATCGGCGCCGATCTGATTGCCGGATTCCCGACCGAGACCGACGCGATGTTCGAGAACACCTTGGCGCTGGTGGCCGATTGCGGGCTCGCCTTCCTCCACGTGTTCCCGTTCTCCGCCCGCAAGGGCACGCCGGCCGCACGCATGCCCGCCGTTGCCGGGGCCACGGTGCGCGCGCGCGCCAAGAGACTGCGCGAGGCGGGCGAGGCGGGGCATCTGGAATTCCTGCGCGGCCGCGTCGACACCACCGCCCGGGTGCTGGTGGAGCGCGACGGATTCGGGCATTGCGAGCATTTCGCCCCGGTGCGCCTCGACCGCTGCGCCCCGGGCGAGATCGTGGCGGCGCGCATCGTAGGATTCAGCGGCACGGAACTCCTGGGCGAGGCCGCATGAGCGGTCCCGCCGCGACCAGGCCGGGCGGCGGGGAAAGCGCGCCGCGCGGATGGTTCGCGCGGCTTCGCGCCGGGCTCGGCCGCTCGTCGGCCAAGCTGTCCCAAGGCATCACCGATCTGCTCAGCCGCCGCCGCCTCGACGAGGCGGCGCTGGGCGAGCTCGAAGACCTGTTGATCACCGCCGATCTGGGCCCGAAGGCGGCGGCCCGATTGATCGAAGGACTCTCCCGCCATTCCTTCGGCCGTGAGGTGACCGAGATCGCCGTGCGCGAGGAGCTGGCGCGCGGCGCGGCCGAGATCCTGGCCCCCGTGGCGCGCGAGCTCGCCATCGACCGCAGCTTGAAGCCCCACGTGATCCTCGTGGTCGGCGTCAACGGGACCGGCAAGACCACGACCATCGGCAAGCTGGCGCGGACCTTCCGCGACCGGGGACTCACCGTGATGCTCGCCGCCTGCGACACCTTCCGCGCCGCGGCCATCGAGCAATTGAAGATCTGGGGCGAGCGGACGGGCAGCCCCGTCGTCGCCGGGCAGCCGGGCCAGGACGCCGCGGCGCTCGCCTTCGAGGCGTTGGAGCGGGCCGAGAGCGAGGGCGCGGACGTGCTCTTGATCGACACCGCGGGCCGGCTTCAGAACAAGGACCATCTGATGGCCGAGCTCGCCAAGATCATCCGCGTGCTGAAGAAGCGCGACGCCGGCGCGCCCCACGACGTGATTCTCGTCCTCGACGCCACCACCGGACAGAACGCCCATTCCCAGGTCGAGGTGTTCAAGGACATGGCCGACGTCACCGGTCTCGTGGTGACCAAGCTCGACGGCTCGGCGCGGGGCGGCGTCCTGGTGGCGCTGGCCGAACGTTTCGCGATTCCGGTCTATGCGGTGGGGGTGGGCGAAGGCGCCGAGGACCTTCGCGCCTTCGACGCCCACGAGTTTGCGCGCGCGCTGCTGGGGCTGTGAACGCGCGTCCCGCCTAATAGTTGCCGAATTCGCCGGGCGGGTTGGTGCGTGGCGCGAACGCGCCGGCGCGCGTTTCCTGCAACACTTCGCGGTGGTGCCGGAGCGCCCAGTGGACGCTGGGGAAGGCAAGCGCGTGCCAGGGGATGTCGTCCCAGGCGAACAGCGCCACCTCTTCGCTTTCGGGGCCGGGCGTCACATTGGGCGACATCAGGCGGGCGCGGAAGATGAGCTGGACGTGCCCCACCCGCGGGATGCTGTAGACGGCGAGCAGGGCCTCGATGTCGATCTCGGCGCGGGCTTCTTCGAACGCCTCGCGCTTGGCGCCTTCGGTCACCGTCTCCCGCAACTCGAGGAACCCGGCGGGCAGAGTCCACAGGCCTTTCTGCGGCTCGATCGCGCGCCGGCACAACAGGACCCGGTCGCCCTCGTAGCACACCGTTCCCACGATGACCTTGGGATTCTCGTAGGCGACGTAGCCGCAGTCGGGGCACACCAGCCGAAGGCAGGTGTCGCCTTCGGGAACCTGCCGCACCGACGGTCCACGCTGGTCCGGAGATTGGGGCATGGCACCAGTTTGGCCCTAGCGAGCGGCCGGTGCAACCCGACCCGGGCGACGCGCGCGTTTGCGCAGGCGTCGGGATCGGCGGCGGCGGACGGACCTAGACGGAGATGTCGAGGAACGTGCCGGGGGGAAAGGGGCGCGAGGGGGCGCGGGCCTGCGCGGTCTTCGCGCCGTTCGCGGCGGTATTCGGAGTGACGCGGGAAGCCGCCTGTTGCGCGACGGCCGGTTTCCCCTGAACCGCATGCGGCGGAAGGGTCGAAATCGCCTGCAAGACGGATGCGCTGGGCTTGATCTGCATGACGGGCTGCGGCCTTTGGGGATTGCGTGGTGGGACGGTACGCCCCTACCCCTAACGTTCCGTTAACGAATCGCCGATGAAACGCCGGGGCCGGGGCGGGGGAGGATCAGGGTGCGTAGCTGACGCGCCAGATCTTGTTGCCCACGTCGTCGGCCACCAGCAGGCTTCCGTCCTGCGCCACCGCAAGCCCCACCGGGCGGCCCCAGACCTCGGCCGTCTTTTCGCCCTCGGCCCAGAACCCGGTCAAAAAGGATTCGTAATACCCCGCCGGGCGGCCGTCCTTGAACGGCACCCGGACCACCATGTAGCCCTGGGGCCGGCTCGCGTTCCACGAGCCGTGCAGGGCCACGAACGCGTCGCCCCGGTATTCGGGCGGGAACCGGTCGCCGTCGTAGAACACGAGGCCGAGGGGGGCGGAATGGGACCGGAACAGCACATCCGGCACGATGGCGGCGGCCACCAGGTCGGGGCGCTTGTCGGCAAACCGCGGCTGCGGGTGGGAGCCGAGGTAGGAATAGGGCCAGCCGTAGAATCCGCCCTTCGCAAGCCGCGTCAGATAGTCGGGAACCAGCCCGTCGCCCAAAGTGTCGCGCTCGTTGACGACGACGTAGAGATCCGAGGTGCCCGGATAGAACGCCATGCCGACGGGGTTGCGCAGACCCTCGGCGAACGGTCCGACGTGGCGGCCCGTGGCGTCGAACTCCTGCACCGAGGCGCGGGGCGGCTCTTCGACCCCGATGTTGTTCCGCGATCCGATCGCAACGTAAAGCCGCGCGCCGTCGGGGCTGAAGACGATGTTGCGGGTGAAATGCCCGCGTCCGCCGCCCAGTGCGCCGCGTTCGGTCACGGCTTCCTTCCCGCCCTTGCTTTCGAGTTGCCCCGGCTCGTAGCGGAGCCGCCACACCCGGTCGGTATCGGCCACATAGACATAGCCGGGACGGAACGCGAGCCCGTGGGGAATGTCGAATCCGTCCGCGAACGTGCGGGCAACGTCGGCGACGCCATCGCCGTTGCTATCGCGCAGCACGGTGATCTTTCCCGGGCCCGATTCGCTCACGAACACGTCGCCGTTGGGGGCGACGGCCAGCCAGCGGGCGTTGTCGAGGCCTTCGGCGAAAACGTTGACGCGGAACCCCTCGGGGGCCCGGAGCGCACGGCCGGCGGCGGGCGCCGCGATCTGCGGCGGGTTGGCGG
>JBAVNO010000343.1:0-1607 GCA_049691095.1 Alphaproteobacteria bacterium
CGGCCCAGAACGCCGGTGTCACCGGGGCATTGGTCGCGGCGTCCTATGCCAACACGACCGGGTTCCCGGCCCTGACCTGGCAGTTCCCCGTGACGATGCTCAAGACGCCCACGGTCACGACCTACAATCCGTCCGCGGCCAATTCGAGCTGGCGCAACACGACGCTCGCGGCCGACGTGGGCGCGACGACCGCCGACGGCTGCACCGCAAGCGTCATGCTCACCACTTCCGCCGGGGCCGGGGCCGGCAACAACATCCTGCGCATCCACGCCGCGGCCGACGCGGAAATCTAGGGGGAAGCCATGGGCTACGCGCTGATCATCCTCGCCCTGATGGCCGGGGAGCCTCGCAGCTACCTGGTCACGGACCCGATGCTTTCGCCGGGGCAGGACGGCGGCCCGTCCGTCACGCCCGCAGGCTGCGCCGTGAAGGCCATGACCGAAGGCCAGAAATGGCTGGCCGACCACGCCCCGGGCGCGGAGTTCCAGAGGGCGATCTGCGTCCCGACCGACCGGCTGGATTCGATGCAATTCGTGAGGGTCCCGCCATGAGCGACGAACACCAAGCCGATTACCGCCGGCCGCTCGTCCAATTCTCACGCGTCATCACCATGGGGCACGTGCTCCAGGTGGTGGCGATGGTCGGGGCCGGATTGTTCTTCGCGCTTCGGCTGGAGGCGAGGATAGACCTCAACGACGCCGCGCTCCAGCACGAGGTCGAGACCCGCAAGCTGGTGGACGATTCGCTCTTCGCCACGGTAGGCCGGATCGACAACGGCATCGCGAACCTGAACAACAAGTTCGACGACCTGTCGCGCCGGGTGGACGGAGGCAAGCGATGACCGGCCTGGCCGAAGCCATCGGCATCGCCCGCGACGGGCTTAAGGTGGGCGAGAAGATCGTCGTGCACCGGCCCATCGAAGGCCAGCATCAGGAATGCAGCGATGCATGCTGGTGCCGACCCCACGTGTTCACGGATGCGGACCTGGACGGCCTGTCCGATGAGAATGTGGCTGCGATCATCCGCCGGCGCGAGGCCAACTGATGATCGATCCGCGCCAGTTCCGCACCGAGATCGTGCGCAAGGTTCTGCGCTGGCTCGACCCATCCGTGCCGTACTCGCTCGCGGCCGAGAACCTTCTGGTGGGAACCGCGCTGGTGGAATCGGGCCTGCACGCGCTCGTTCAGGATGGCGGGCCGGCGCTGGGAGTCTTTCAGATCGAGCCAGCAACCCACCATGACGTGCTGCTGAACTTCCTCGATTACCGGCCCGCGCTGGCGGAACAGGTGAGCGCCTTCCGGGCCGCCTCGCCGGATCCGGATGCTCAGCTCGTCACCAATCTCGCCTATGCCTGCGCCATCGCGCGGACGATCTATTTCCGCCGGCCCGAGCCTCTGCCGGAGGCCGACGACATCGAGGCTTTGGCCGCCTATTGGAAGGCCCATTACAACACGCCACAGGGCAAGGGGACCGTGACCCGGTTCGTGGCGTCCTATCGCGATCACGGGAAGGAGTGAACCATGGCGAAGCACGATTACCGGGTGACGGTGACGATCAAGGTGATGGACGGAGACGAGGCCATGCAAACCAACGATCTCGTCCAGAAC
>JBAVNO010000344.1:0-5090 GCA_049691095.1 Alphaproteobacteria bacterium
GTACCTCTTCCGTGGGGGATTCCCAGTCTTCCTTATTTATGATTCAATTGCAGGGATTTCGATTCGCAATGGTGGGGAATCGGTTCGGATCAACCGTGGTACGTCTGGGGGAAAATACGGCTGCATCGTTTGTGCAACGGCTTATTGCGTTGCGCTTTGATAACGTTTTCAACCCCTATGCGGATATTTGCCCCACACATGACGAACCAAACGCAGCGAACATTCGCCGGCGCAATCTTGAAACGGTATTGCATGCCGCACTCCATACGCGAATAGACTCGATGTGGGTGGGCCGGGATCTCGGGTATCGAGGCGGCCGGCGCACAGGGCTCGCTCTGACTGATGAGGCCCATCTCACTTGGCATGCGGAACTTCTAAATACGCCCCCGTTACTGCGCGCGACCAGGGGTCCAGCCGTCAAAGAGCGGACCGCCACAGTGGTATGGGAAATGCTACACGCGATCGGGCAACCAGTTTTCCTTTGGAACATATTTCCGTTTCATCCGTTTGTCCCTGGTGAGCCCATGTCAAACCGGGGGCACACTCGGTCGGAGAGGGCGGCATGCGGGCCATTTCTCGTTTGGCTCCTAGAAGCATTGCGGCCACGCATTGTCGTTTCCATCGGCCGTGACGCATATTCTGCATTAGAAGATCTCGGCTTCTCTAGCGTAATGGTCCGCCACCCGAGTTATGGCGGACAGAACGAGTTTATCGCTGGGCTCTATGATCTGTATGGAGTGTGCGGCGCTGCAGAGGCAGAGCTTGACGTACCGGCACTGATCTCCAACTAATCAGCGCGGGCCTGAGCGCAATGCTCAAGCAATTTTGCCACGTCCTGGCGCGTCGACCGGGGCGTGTCAATCTGTGCATGGGTGGAGTGGACAATTAACGACCCGATACTCGTTTCAGTCTCCCGGGCAACGAAGGCCATAAGCCGCCCGAGGCCTATCAGGTTGCCGAGCAACTTTTCAGTGTAGTAGTGATTCCGATACATCGCCGTTAGTCTCAATTGCTTGGGCCTTCTGGACAGCAACTTAAAGCTTAGAAAGCTGAGGCACTGGCCGCCATAAGGCGAACCGTCAACATCGCGTTCTGGGTCAAATAGAGACAACTCGAATTTGTTGAGTGAGCGATTGTTTCCATCGCGCATCCGGCTAACGATGTTCCAGAGCTGATTTATGGTTCCGCCAGCGCGCGTTGGCATGCGTGTCATACGTTCAAAATAGTAGCCGGACCAGCGGGCATTTTTTCGAACTTTGGGCAAAATCTTATCGTGAAAAATATCGATGAAGTCGGGTGCACCATGACGCAGATAGAGTGCTTGTGGAAAGATGGTGTTGGCGATGGTCTCTATCGATTTTTCACGCGCGACGAGGAAATCGTTGACATTAGCGACAATAGGATCGTCGAGTGTGGCACCAGAAGTCGGATTTATGACGTCGATTACGACATCGTGCGCTTCATGACCTGGCTGGTCATTGACTTGTCTTGCTGCTTCGAGCCAGGCAGCCGCGCAGTCAGGCTGCGGCGGTATGGGGAGATACACTAAGATCCTCCGTCAGAATGGCTAATCCAAATATGCGTGGGACCAAAAATCTTTCGGTCAACCACGCGTAACCGCCATCGCCCCAGCCGTCACCCCAACTATTGCGGATGAGTACGGCGCGCTGTCCGTTGAGTTCGCCATGGCCGACTGCGACCACAGCATGACGGCGAAAAGGGTCCGGCATCTCACCGGCGTCAGGATCGACTACGCCGGCCCGACCGGCCCAGTCGAACGAGGTTGACAGCCTCATTAGCACCACCACAGGCCGAGCCTGTTCTAATTCTTCGATAATCTCGTCAACCGTGTCATGTTTGGTTTCGCTGGCACGGCGAAAGCGAGGTGCGATGCCGGAGGGAGGTTGCCAACGGGAAAGATCGGCTGGCATTTCCGTCAAATATGGCCAGCCCAGTTCTTTAGGCTGCCCATCATAGCGCAACACGTCGAGGATCGACGGTAAGGTCACACCTTCGGTCGGCCGCCGATTAGCACGCTCTTGCGCGCGGAAGAACACATATTCGCAGGACAGCGGTACCCACGCCCCCCTGAGGGCAGCATGGGCGTCGCTAGCAGCAAAGGCGAGGCAGGTGGGGCGCTGGCCCTGATCCCGAATGGGTCCAAATATCGACCGAAGGTCTATTTTGATGGTGACGGTGGTCATGCCGCCTGGAGGATTTGGCGGCGTTCGGCCCGAGATAGACCTTGTTCTTCCGGCCCGGTGAAATCGTAGTCGAGCGTGAGCTGAGTGAGGGGTGTGCTGGGCTGCCATGGACGGCGCTCATCGAGAGACATCCGGCCGCGCCCGGCTTCTTCAAGCGCGGCAGTGACATGCCGAATGACCGGACCACCGATGCCGTCTGGATCGGTCGAGTCTCGAAAATCTCGGATTACGGCGAAGCCACTCTCCCTTAATTGGTCGGTATTCCAGATGTAGCCGCCGCCGCTATGTTCATTGAGGCGTAACACAAAATGATCGTTTCGGCTGCCGTCGATGTGCGTGTCGGCATCACGTTCTGTTAACATCCAAACATCTGCGCGATAATTCTCGGGATGATAATCTTGTAGCAATTCAGCCTTCAACTGACGCGGCTGCGCCTGTCGAAGGACATGCGCTTCCGCCGGCGAAATGATGCTGTATCGCTGCAGAGTCCAACTCGTTGCCTCATAGCTCGCACCAAGGCGCAGCGAGAGCTGGTAGGCAATTCGCGGCTCCCGCAGATCTTTTGCGAGCCAGCCTTGGTGCTCGCAGTGCCAGACAATCAGCCAGCGCGGTAACAAGAAACCCAGCGCGAAAGCATCCGCCTCGACTTCCTGCAAATTGGGATCGGGCAACGAGTTCGACATCCGACGCAGAATGCGTTCGTCATCGAAGCTAAGTTGGTGTTTCAGCCAGAAATGGCCGAGCTCATGGGCCGCAGTAAGCCGTTGAATGCTCAGCGGGCGCTCCGTAGTGACTATCACACCCGGTATTGGGTCTTGCAGATACGCGCCCAAGAGGCCCTTGAGAGGGCGCAGCAATAGGGGCAGGCCGACGCGCAGTATCGCGCCAAAAACGTCAATACTGCCGCCGTGTCGTTGCATACTCCTCTGACTGTCTAATTGCCAATGCAGCCGAGCCGCCTGCATCGCTCCGCTCCGTACCGCGCCGGCATAGTCGGTGGCCATAGTCACTCTTGCCCCGCTTGTGAACGGGCCCGGAGATATTCGACAAACCGACCCAGCTCCTCGCGATCCTGGTCCGATAACGCCGCCGCTTGGCGTGCCAAGTGCGCTACACTGGCCGGTAACGCTGCAGCTGCAGCGTCCTCGCCAGTGAAGTAGCTCACCGGCTGCTTGTAGAGCTTAGCGAGGCGGGTTAACTCCATAGCCTCCACGCGGCGTTGACCGCTTTCAATATCGCCCAACGCCGTGCGCGGTATTCTAAGATAAGTAGCCACGTCCTCTTGCTTAAGACCTAGATACTTACGCGCTTCGCGCAACCGTTCACCAAGGCGCTGGCGCTCAATCTCGTCATGTGTCGGAGGTAAAACTACGTTCGTCATTTCTTGCCCCCTTTGCTTTTATGCTTCTGCCATTCCTTCTCAATGCGCGGTATGAGATGGCCCACTGCCTCTATGATCGAACGATAGCCGCCCGCACGCACGACAGTGTCTTTCAGAGCGAAATCTACGATTGGCTCGACTGCGAATAAGAGTTCCACAACGACTAGAGAGTCGATTTGCGTGGGCATCGTCAATTGCGCCTCCAAGCCGCTTGGCATTTGCTCACCCTTCAATGCTGCTGCGGACTCGACAGCGTGCAACAACTCGACGCGAAGACAGGCTTCGACTTCTGCCGCTGGAAAGGCGGCGATGCTGGCTGGCTTAGTAGTCGTCGCGATCGACATAACGCTCTCCTGTGTCATTTTGCGACTTTATTGTATCTTAATGTGTTTTTTTCACACATTCAAGAGCAAACCGCAGGTAACCGCCGCTCAGTTAATTATTCCCATATTTTAGGCCTTTAGGAAAAACCGCCCTGGCGATGAAAAATTTGCTTCCGATCAAACGCAGAAATTCGCCAAGGTAAAATGCAAGCTCGAATTTCATCGCCTAGTGGTCCACTGAAGAACATAAATTGATCAATTTACCCGCGCCTCGGCGCGTCAGGAACCGTTAATCAGGACGAGCGAGCGTACGCGTTCCAATTCCGCATCCCGAACCCCGTGCGCGCGCAGGTGTTTGAGCGTGTCTTCGAGATAGGCGCAGGCGGTGCCGCGCGAGCCCGCGGCTTCGCGGATCAGCTCGGCCTGGCGGGACAAGGGAAGCGCGCCCGCGAACTGGGTGTGCTTGGGATCGGCCACGAAGGCATAGGCCTTGACGCGGCGCGCGTGCGTGGCCGGAGTCGCGAGCAGCGTCACGGGCAGGAACCGGGGCGCATAGACTCCGGTCACCATCTCGCGCTCGTCGATGGCGCGAAGCGTCAACTCGGCCTCCCTTGCATCGAGACGGAAGGCGATGCCGCGGCACGAGCCCCCGCGCAGCAGCCCCAGCACCAGGCCCGGGCGCTCACTCGTTCCGCGATAGACGTGGGAGTAGATGCAGAACGCCCGGCGGAAGCCGGTGAGCAAAGCGGGCCGGGCCTCGAGATGGGGAAAGTCCCTCTCCCACATCAGCGAGCCGTAGGCGAACAGCCATACGTCACTGCGTTTATCGCCTCGCATCTCGGCGCGTGCCTCGCCGCGCTTCTCGGCTCGTTTCCCGGCGCGCTTGGCGGTCCGCTCATTGAGTTCCTGGCGCGGAGCGCCGCGGACGAGCTTGGCGCGCTTTCCCGTCACGCGCACGCCAGTAATAGGCCGCCGGTCATGGGTCACGGGCCGCAAATCATCGCTCAAAGGTCATCGCTCAGAGGTCATAGGACAGCGCCGCGCGCATGGCCTCCATGGCGCGCCGCCGCACCTCGTGGAGCGGCCCGTCGGTGAACCCCAGGGCGTCCAGGTGCCTGACCGCGCTTTCGAGGTAATCGTAGCAGGTGCCGCTGACGCCCACGCCCTGGACCACGAGCTCGA
>JBAVNO010000345.1:0-1649 GCA_049691095.1 Alphaproteobacteria bacterium
GGCCGGGCTGCTCGGTCCGTTCGCCGTGCCGGCGTGGGCCGAAACCGGGCAGCCGGCGGCCCCGATGCCGCCCGCGACACCGCCCTGGATGCTGGCGCCGGGCCTGCCCTTTTCCAATTACGGCCAGCCCTCGCCCCACGAGAAGAAGGTCATCCGATGGATTTCCGCCAACGCGGATGTCCCCGGCAACGGCATTTCATGGACGCCGCTCCACGATCTCGAGGGAACGATCACGCCCAACGGGCTTCACTTCGAGCGCCACCACAACGGCGTGCCCGAGATCGATCCCGCGCGCCATCGCCTGCTGATTCACGGGCTGGTCAAGCGGCCGCTCGTCTACACCGTCGAGTCGCTGTTGCGCTATCCGATGGAATCGCGGCTCTGTTTCGTGGAGTGCGGCGGCAACAGCAACGCGGGATGGAATCCCGAGCCGATTCAAACCAAGGCCGGCTATTTCCACGGCCTGGTCTCGTGCAGCGAATGGGCGGGGATTCCGCTCGCGGTCCTGTTCGACGAGGCGGGATTGGATCGCTCCGCCCGGTGGCTGCTGGCGGAAGGCGCGGACGCCGCGGCCGTGTCCGTCAGCATCCCGGTCGCCAAGGCGCGCGAGGACGGAATCCTGGCCCTCTATCAGAACGGCGAGCGGCTGCGGCCCGAGAACGGCTATCCGATGCGCCTCGTGCTGCCGGGATTCGAGGCCATCACCCATGTGAAGTGGCTGCGGCGGCTCGAGGCGGTGAAGGAGCCCGTCATGACCCGCGACGAGACCGCGAAATACACCGAGCTCGTTCCCGGCGGCAAGGCGCGCCAGTTCACCTTCGTCATGGACGCCAAATCGCTTATTACCGCGCCCTCGCCGGGCATGGTGCTGCCCGCGCCGGGGCTCTATCAGGTCACGGGGCTCGCCTGGACGGGCCGGGGGAAGATCGCGCGCGTCGAGGTGTCGGCCGACGGCGGCAAGAGCTGGGCCGAGGCCGCGCTTCAAGAGCCGGTGCTGCGCCACTGCTTCACGCGCTTCCGCATCCCCTGGCGCTGGGACGGACAGCCCGCGGTCCTGCAAAGCCGCACGGTGGACGAAACCGGATACGTGCAGCCGACCCGCGCCGACCTGGTGGCGCTGCGCGGCACCGCCGGATATTTCCACTACAACGCGATCGTGAGCTGGAGCGTGTCCGAGGACGGCGACATCCGCCATGTCTACGTCTAGACGCATAGTCGCGGCTGCGGTGCTGGCCGGATGCCTGGCCTGGGCCGGCGCGGCGCAAGCGGCCGGCGCGAAAGTGCCGGACGGCCCGAACCTGGGCCGGCCCGCAACCCAAGAAGAAATCGCCGGCTGGGACATCAGCATTCCAACGAGCGGCGCCGGTCTTCCCGAGGGCAGGGGCACGCCGGTGCAAGGCGCGGCCCTCTACGCCGCGCAGTGCGCGTCTTGCCATGGGCCGAAAGGCGAGGGATCGAGCGCCGAGGAGCTGGTGGGAGGCCAAGGGAGCCTCGCCGGCCCCGAGCCGGCGCAGACGGTGGGAAGCTACTGGCCTTACGCCACCACGTTGTTCGATTATGTCCGCCGCGCCATGCCGCCGGCGGCACCGTTCTCGCTCAAGGCGGACGAAATCTACGCCGTATCCGCCTACCTTCTGTATCTGAACGGA
>JBAVNO010000346.1:0-2439 GCA_049691095.1 Alphaproteobacteria bacterium
ATTGGCGAGAACCTGAAATTTAATACGGCGAAAATGGAATCCTACTTCTTCGCGCAGTGGCAGCCGGTGCTGTACGACGCCTTGCTTGTCGCTGCCGCCGTGGAATTCTGCGACAAAACGAAGCGTCGCCCGGCGCGCGTTTGGGGAAGAAATATCGAGCTACGCATTCCTGTTCACGAGCCGGATCGCTGGAACCAGCAGGACGTAGCGGCAGCGCTTCACGATGCTTTGAACTTTCTGACCGGCGACCTGTGGCAGATCAGCTTTTATGGCCGCAGGCACGCTGAAACTCCTCCGCGCCAATGGCTGTTTAGGCTTCACAATGATGTTTCAGCAGTTCTTCCTTTCAGCGAAGGTCTGGATTCGCGCGCGGTCGCCGGGATCATGGGGCGCAAGCTCGGCGATAAGCTCGTACGCGTGCGCCTCGGTACGAAGGATTTCGACGACGGAAAGCTGTCGCGGCACCGGCGACCGTTTACCTCGGTGCCGTACAACGTCCGGCGGGGCGAGAAGGCGTTCGTTGAATCGAGCGCACGTTCGCGCGGGTTCAAGTTCGCGCTCATCAGCGGCCTCGCCGCGTATCTCGCCAACGCGGGCCGGGTCATCGTTCCGGAGAGCGCACAGGGTGCGCTTGGACCTACGCTGGTCCCTGTTGGACACGCTTATGTCGATTATCGCAGCCACCCTCTATTTACGGTGCGCATGGAGAGATTTCTCCTCGCGCTGCTCGGCTATGGCGTGAAGTTCGAGTTTCCGCAGCTCTGGCAGACCAAGGGCGAGACTCTCACGCAGTTCATCACCGAATGTGAGGACGGCCAATCCGCGTGGGCATCGACGTGGTCATGCTGGCAGCAGAACCGGCAGGTCCCCGTGGATCACAAAAAGCGGCAGTGCGGCATTTGCGCGGCCTGCATGCTGAGACGCCTAAGCGTGCATGCTGCCGGCCTTTCCGAGCCAGTGACCACCTATGTTTGGGAGGATCTTAGTGCCGACAGTTTTGATGCCGGCGCCGCTGCCTCATTCGATCGGAAGAAGATCACTCGTGCAATGCGTGAATATGCGATTGCCGGAGCTCTTCATCTCGATCACCTCGCTACGTTGCGCCATTCACCCGCGAACGCGCGGGCGATGGCGTTGACTGCTTTTCAACTGAGCCGTGCCTGTGACCTGCCCGAGGCGGAAACACGCACCCGGCTCGATCATGTTCTGAGTCAACACGAAACTGAATGGAAGAATTTTATGAGTTCTCTGGGACAGTCCTCTTTCGTGGCCAAGTGGGCCGACCAAGCGCCATGACGACGCCTCTGGAAGAGATCGCTCCGGCAGAGGTAGGACATCGCCTGCAGAAGGTGCGTGAGGGCGCGAAAATCACGCAGGCGGCCGCCGCCACTGCAATCGAGGTCGCCCGCACGACTCTTGTCGCCATCGAACAGGGCCAGCGGCGGGTCCGGATGAACGAGTTGCAACAGCTTGCACGGCTATACGGCACGTCCGTCAATGCCCTGCTGCGTCTGGAAGCGGTCCACGTTGATCTTGAACCGCGTTTCCGGAAGCTATCCGAAAGCAGCGGCGCCGGTGCAGAAGCGGCGGTGCAACTAATGTCCGATCTCGCAAGAGCGGAGGTCGAACTGGAGAACCTGCTGGGCGTGAAACGGGTTCGGAACGTTCCGCCCGAGCGGCCAATATTGCGCGGTGATGTGCGTGCGCAGGCGGAACAGAATGCCACGGAACTACGGCAGCGGCTGGGTCTGGGTATAAGCCCCGTCCCCGACATTGTGACGCTGCTCGAATTGGAAATTGGTGTCCGTGTGTATGTCCGGAGATTTGACAGCCGGATGTCCGGCCTGTTTGCTTACGATGAGGCGCTTGGCCCGTGCATGTTGCTGAACGCCAATCACCCGCGGGACCGGCGGACGCAAACAGCGGCGCACGAAACTGGACACATGGTTTCGAATCGCCGAGAGCCTGAAATCACGCACAAGGACGAACCCGACAGCTCACGCGAAGAGCGTTACGCCAACGCCTTCGCGCGTGCCTTCCTGACGCCAGCGCGCGCGGTCATGCAGAAATTCCAGGAAGTGACGGCAGGATCAGACCGGCTGACCCGCCGGCATATCATCGTCCTCGCGCACTTCTTCGGCGTTTCCCGCGAAGCGATGGCTCGCCGCTGTGAAGAGCTGGATCTGACTAAGCAAGGCACCTGGGACTGGTTTCAGGCCAATGGCGGAATCACGGATGAGCAGGCGCGGCAAGTTCTGGGCGATCGTGTGACCCCGGACGCCTATAAGGCCGATGCGGATCGTCCCACGACGCTGCGGCTGAACCTGCTGGCCGCCGAAGCGTATCGGCAAGAGCTGTTGAGCGAGGGCCAGCTCGCCCGTCTTCTGCATCTCGATCGTATCGAATTGCGCGAGATTCTGGACGGTCATGGGATGGAAG
>JBAVNO010000347.1:0-23128 GCA_049691095.1 Alphaproteobacteria bacterium
CCGGGTGATGTCGAAGCCGGAGCCCAGGAAGCCGAGAAAGACGCCGTCGGCGTCGAAGCGGGGCACGCCGGTGTCGTCAAACCACCGGTACTGCCCGTCCCAGCGCCGGAGCCGATATTCCATCTCGTAGGATTTGCGCGCATTGAGTGCGTCGAAGAAAGTCGCCAGCGCGCGGTTGCGGTCCTCGGGATGCAGGCTCTCCGCCCAGTTGGCTCCGGTCACGTCCCGGCGCTAGCGGCCGGTGAAGTCGAGCCAAGCTTGGTTGAAGAGGACGCTCTGGCCCGACGCGTTGGACATCCACAGGATGCACGGCGCGCCGTCGACCATGGTGCGGAATTGCCGGATCTGTTCGTTCTCGCCGTCGCGGGAGCGCGACACCGAGAACAACAGCAGGGCCAGCAGCCCCAGCCCGAGGACGAGGGCGAACGAGACCGAGAGGGCGAAGAATTCGAGGAGCTCCGTGGTGGCCAGGACGTCGGTGCGGATCAGCCCGAAGGCGAGCCATCCCTGACGGCCGAGAATCGCGGCCAGGATTGCGGCCATGGCGATCCACACCGCGCCGGGCGCCCGGCGGCGGAAGATCATCAGGGCGACGACACCGGCTCCAAGCTGGAGGAGCAGGGATATGCCCAAGGCGTATGTCAGCGGCGCGGACATGATGTTATCCGGGAAGCCTCATCTCGGCCGGGATCGCGACCGCTCGCGCTTCTCGATTGTCCGGCGAACGGCCAGGGCTAAACGGCGGTGCCGCATGCGCGCGCCCGGCCTCATCGCCGCGATTCGATCGCGCGCCCTGCGTTGCGGCATGCCCGTGCTTCTTGCCTTTCCCGCTCGCGTCGCGGGGCGCGCGCGCCCTATACTCGGCCCGCCGCTGCACCGCATCCATGCGAGCGGTTCCGGGGCGAGCGGTTCCAGGCGGCAGCGCGTGCGCGCGAGGATCGATGGCGAACGGCAATCGCGAAGTGATCCTAGAGTTCCAGACTCTCGGCAACGCGGTCAAGGTGACGGCGGTCGATACGGCGACGCTGATCGAAGTGTCCATCGTGGGCCCCCCTAGCGCCGGAGAGGAGGCGCTGAAGAGAACGGTGCTGCGCAAGCTGGATTATGTCCTGGCGCAACGCGGTCTCGCACCGCTTCCCCGGTCCGACACGTAAACGGCAAGCCAGCAAACGACAAAGCGGCCCGCGCCGGGGGCGCCCGGCGCGATCCAACATGCAGGTTGCTGCGTGCGATCAGGCGCGGACCTTGCGCGGCCGCCGTGTCGCCCGCTGGCCCGTCTTGCGGCCGAGCCCGATCTTCTTGGCAAAAGCGGAGCGCTGAGCGGCGTAGTTCGGCGCCACCATGGGATAATCGGGGGGCAGGCCCCACTTGGCCCGGTATTCGTCCGGCGTCATGTTGTACGTGGAGCGCAAATGCCGCTTGAGCATCTTCAGTTTCTTGCCGTCCTCAAGACAAATGATGTAATCGGGCGTGACCGATTTGCGGATCGGCACGGCCGGCCGCTGCATTTCAGCCCGGCTTTCCCCGCCCGACTTCTCGAGGCCGGCGAAGGTGGTGAAAACGGTGCTGATGACTTCCGAGAGCTGCGCCGGCGCGAGCAAATTGTTGCTGGCGTAAGCAGAGACGACCTCGGCCGTCATGTTCAGCAATTCGGTCCGGCGCGGCTGATCCGTGTTGTTGGCGTCCATTTACTTTATGCCTTCGATAGGGGGTTCAATGTCTATCGGTTTATTTACACCTGCTCGGTTTTTTGTCAATTGGAAATAACGCCAAAGACAAACCATTAACCAGGTTTTGGCCCGAATTGCCCAAAAAATGCCGCAATCCTAGACGGAAGGCACAAAGTCTTGGTTCGTTTGTTAAGCATCTACGACAAGCTTAGAGCGACTAAAAATCGTGCAGTCTGCGCATGTTGTCGGCATGTATTGGGGTGGCCCGTTGCGCGTGTCAACAGCATCCGGTGAAGTGCCGGGCCGGGCAGATTTGGGCCCGGGCAGATTTCGGAGCAGGTCTCGGGCCGTGCCGCGGCCGGCGTGCGCGGCCCGATCACGGCCGATACGCGACCAAAGGCCGCGGGCGGGATCATCTTTCGAGGGGTTGTGCCAGTCTGGTACCCATTTTCGACATGTGGTACGGTTCGACCTTCGAGCAGATCTTACGCCAGCAATCTCTTTTTTAACCCATGACCGGGACCGGAGTTCCGTCGTCGGCCCAAGAACGGGAAACAGTGGCAGTCGCCGCCGACCATGGGGGCGTGGCCCTCAAGGCGGTGATGAAGGCCGAACTCGAGGCGATGGGCCATGAGGTGCTGGATCTCGGCACCCACGGCACCGAGCCCGTGGACTATCCGGACTATGGCAACGCCTTGGCCGCGGCGATCCGAGCCGGGAAGGCCGCGCGGGGCGTGCTCGTGTGTGGGAGCGGGATCGGGGCCAGCATCGCCGCCAACCGCCATCCGGGAATCCGGGCGGCGCTGGTTCACGACGCGGTGACGGCGCGGCTTGCCCGCCAGCACAACGACGCCAACGTTCTGGTGTTGGGCGAACGGGTGACGGGAGTCGAGGTGGCGAAGGACTGCCTGAGGATTTTCATGACGACGCCGTTCGAAGGCGGACGGCACGCGCGTCGAGTCGCAAAGCTTGGATGACATCGAGTTGGAATAGTGGGAGGACGAATAGCCATGTCGCAGGCGGCCAAGAAAACAGCGGAAAATATCCACGAAGTGTTTTTCAACGCGCGGTTGCCCGCGCGCGATCCCGAAATATTCGCCGCCATGAAGGATGAATTGCGGCGGCAGCAGGACCAGATCGAGTTGATCGCTTCCGAGAACGTGGTCTCCCAGGCCGTCATCGACGCGGCGGGATCGATCCTCACCAACAAGTACGCGGAAGGGTACCCGGGACGGCGCTACTACGGTGGGTGCGAGTTCGTGGACGTGGTCGAGACTCTGGCGATCGAGCGCGCGAAAAAGCTCTTCAACTGCGCGTTCGCGAACGTCCAGTCGCACTCGGGCTCACAGGCGAATCAGTCGGTGATGCTGGCCCTGATAAAGCCGGGCGACACGATTCTCGGCATGTCGCTCGCCTGCGGCGGGCATCTGACCCACGGCGCCGCGCCCAACCTTTCGGGCAAATGGTTCAACGCCGTCCAGTACGGCGTGCGCCGCGACGATCATCGCATCGACTTCGAAGAGGTCGAGAAGCTGACCAAGGAGCACAAGCCGAAGCTCATCATCGCCGGCGGCTCCGCCTATCCCCGCATCATCGATTTCGCGCGCTTCCGGGCGATCGCCGATTCGGTGGGCGCGTATCTGATGGTGGACATGGCCCATTTCGCCGGGCTGGTGGCGGCCGGCGTGCACCCGAGCCCGTTGCCCCACGCCCATGTCGTGACCACCACGACCCACAAGACGCTGCGCGGCCCGCGGGGCGGCATGGTGCTCTCGAACGACGAGGAGATCGGCAAGAAGATCAATTCGGCGACCTTCCCCGGCCTGCAGGGCGGGCCGCTCATGCACGTCATCGCCGGCAAGGCGGTGGCCTTCGGCGAGGCCCTCACCCCGGCGTTCAAGACCTATTGCCGCGCTGTGGTGGACAACGCCCGGACGCTCGCCAAGGTGATGGTGGACCGCGGCCTCGACATCGTTTCCGGCGGCACCGACACTCATCTGATGCTGGTGGATCTGCGTCCGAAGAAGCTCACCGGCAAGGCCGCCGAGGCGAGCATGGAGCGGGCGCACATCACCTGCAACAAGAACGGCGTCCCGTTCGACCCGGAAAAGCCGACCATCACCTCGGGCGTCCGTCTCGGCACGCCGGCCTGCACCTCGCGCGGCTTCGGCATCGAGGAATGGAAGACGGTGGGCGAACTGATCGGCGACGTGCTCGACGGGCTGGCCAAGAATCCGGAGAGCAACGGCGCGGTCGAAATCGCGGTGCGCAAGAAGGTCAGCGCGCTGTGCCAGCGGTTCCCAATCTATTCCGACCTCGTGTAACGGAGCCAGGCGAAAAGGGGGGACGCCATGCGCTGTCCGTTCTGTGGGCATGACGATACGCAGGTAAAGGACTCGCGACCGACCGAAGACAACGCCTCGATCCGCAGGCGCCGGCTTTGTCCGGCCTGCGGATCCCGGTTCACGACCTTCGAGCGGGTGCAACTTCGCGAGCTCACGGTCATCAAGCGCAACGGGCGGCGCGTGCCGTTCGACCGCGAGAAGCTCATCCGCTCGATCAACATGGCGGTGCGAAAACGTCCCGTGGATCAGGAGAAGGTGGAGCGGGTGGTCAACGGGATCCAGCGCCGCATCGAAAGTTCCGGCGAAAGCGAGATCCCGTCCGAGATGATCGGCGAGATGGTCATGGATGCCTTGGCGCAACTGGACCAGGTGGCGTACGTCCGGTTCGCGTCGGTGTACCGGAATTTCCGCGAAGCCAAGGATTTCGAGGATTTCGTAGGCCAGCTGAGTGCCGATCGCGATTGAGCCGACCGCGACTGCGGACCTGGACCGGCGCCACATGGCGACCGCCCTGGCGCTGGCCAGGCGCGGCCTGGGCACGGTTTATCCCAATCCGGCGGTCGGCTGCGTGCTGGTTCAGCCCGGAAGCGGGCAGGGCCGCGTGGTCGCTCGGGGCTGGACCCAGCCTTCGGGACGGCCCCACGGCGAGACCGAGGCCATCTTGCGCGCCGGTCCGCTGGCGCGGGGCGCCACCGCCTACGTCTCGCTCGAACCCTGCGCCCACCAGGGCGAAACGCCCCCTTGCGCGAAAGCCCTGATCGCGGCCGGAATCAAGCGCGCCGTGATCGCGGTTCCAGATCCCGACCCACGGGTCTCGGGCCGCGGCATCGCCATGCTGCGCAAGGCCGGCATCGAGGTGAAGACGGGCGTTCTCGAGCGCGAGGCCGCCGAGCTCAACGCCGGCTTCTTCCTCAAGGTGAAATCGGGTCGTCCGCTGGTGACGTGGAAGGTGGCGAGCACGCTCGACGGGCGGATCGCCACCCACCGGGGCGAAAGCCAGTGGATCACCGGCGAGACCGCCCGCGACTTCGCCCACGGGCTGCGCGCCGCCCACGACGCGGTGATGGTCGGGGTCGGCACGGTGCTGAGCGACGACCCGCTGCTCACCTGCCGGTTGCCGGGCTTCGCCGGGCGCCCGGCGCTGCGCGTCGTCGTGGACGGGCGGCTGCGCGTGCCGCTGACGAGCCAGCTCGTGGTCACGGCGCGGGAGCACCCGACCTGGCTGGCGACGCTGAAACACGGCGGCAACGCAAGGCGCGACGCGTTCCGGGATTGCGGCCTCGACATCGTCGAGGTGGGCGAGGACGAGGAGGGCAATCTGGACGTCCGCGAAATGCTTCAGGCCCTAGGCCGGCGCGGTCTGACGCGGGTGCTGCTGGAGGGCGGCAGCCAGCTCGCGGGCGCCTTCCTGCGCTACGGGCTTGTCGACCGCATCGCCTGGTTCCATGCGCCGGCCGTGATCGGCGGCGACGGACTGGCCGCGGCGGCCCCGTTCGGGGTCGATCACCTGGCCGAAGCGCCGGCGTTCGAGCGCGTCCATGTGGGCGCCGCCGGCGCCGACATCCTCGAACTCTACGCGCGTAGGGTCTAGGCGATGTTCACGGGCGTCGTCACCGACATCGGACGGGTGCGCGCGGTTACGGACAATGGCGACACCCGATTCGAGTTCGAGACCGACTACGACACCCGCACCATCGACCTGGGCGCGTCGATCGCGGTTGCCGGCGCGTGCCTCACGGTGGTCGACAAGGGGCCGGGCTGGTTCGCGGTCCAGGCCTCGGCCGAGACCTTGCGCCGCACGACATTGGGCGGTCTTCGCCAGGGTGCGGCCGTCAATCTCGAGCGCCCGCTCGCGGCTGGCGCCGAGCTGGGCGGCCATTTCGTTCTGGGCCACGTGGATGGAACCGGGACCGTCCGCGAATGCGTTCCCGAAGGCGAGAGTCTGAGAGTCGTCGTCGAAGCGCCGCCCGATCTGACGAAATACATCGCGCCCAAGGGGTCGGTGACGATCGATGGCGTGGCGTTGACGGTCAACGCGGTGGACGACGGTCGGTTTTCGGTCAACATCATCCCCATGACCGCGCGCCGCACCACGCTGGGGTCGCTCGCGCCGGGAACGCGCGTCAACCTCGAGGTGGACGTGCTGGCCCGCTATCTGGAAAGGCTGGTGCAAAGCGGCGGGTGGCGTTAGAACCCTGTGGTCCCTCAATCGGATCAAGGGTTGCACGTGCCCGAAGTCAAGCATTTGGCGGCCATCCCGGACATCCTGGAAGACGTCCGTAACGGCCGCATGATCGTCCTCGTCGACGACGAGGACCGCGAGAACGAGGGCGACCTCATCGTCGCGGCGCAGATGGCCACCCCCGAGGCCGTGAACTTCATGGCCCGGTTCGGCCGCGGCCTCATCTGCCTGGCGCTGAACCGCGAGCGCGTCGAGGAGCTTGGCCTGCCGCTGATGGCGCGCGACAACCTGTCGCGGCATCAGACCGCGTTCACGGTCTCGATCGAGGCGCGCGAGGGCGTCACCACCGGAATCTCGGCCCCCGACCGCGCCCGCACCATCGCCGTCGCCACCGATCCCACCAAGGGCAAGGGCGACCTGGTGTCGCCCGGCCACGTGTTCCCGCTGGTGGCGCGGGACGGGGGCGTCTTGGTGCGCGCCGGACATACCGAAGCGGCGGTCGATATCGCAAGGCTGGCCGGGCTGTATCCCGCCGGCGTGCTGTGCGAGATCATGAAGGACGACGGCACCATGGCGCGCCTCCCCGACCTCATCACCTTCGCGGGCGCGCACGGGCTCAAGACCGCGACCATCGCCGACCTCATCGCCTACCGTCTGCGCAACGAGCGCATCGTCGAACGTGTGGCCGAAACCAATTTCGACAGCCGGTACGGCGGGCGCTTCCGCCTCATCGTGTACGCCAACAACGTGGATTACGCCGAGCACATCGCGTTGGTGAAGGGCGACGCGGCCAGCACCGGTCCGGCGCTGGTGCGCATGCACGCCTTCAACCTCATGGACGACTTGCTGGGGGACCGGGCGGGCGCCCATCACGGCGAGCTGCAGCGCGCGATGCACATCATCGGCGAGGCCGGCCGCGGCGTCATCGTCCTGATCCGCGAGCCCCGGCTCACCAGCCTGTCGGCGCGGGTCAAGGCCCGGATCGCGGGCGCCACGCGGCCGCCGCCCGAGCTTCGCGACTACGGGGTGGGAGCGCAGATTTTGCTCGATCTCGGCGTGAAGGATATGATCCTGCTCTCGAATACGAGGCGGACCATCGTCGGCCTCGAAGGATACGGGCTCAGCGTCGCCGAACAGCGCCCGCTGCCGCCCCTGGAGGTCTAGATGTCCAATCGGCCGCAGATCATGATCGTCGAAGCGCGGTTCTACGAGGACATCTCGGACGAACTGGCGCGCGGCACGGCGGCCGCGCTCGAGGAGGCCGGCGCCGGCTACGAGCGCTACGCGGTGCCGGGCGTGTTCGAGATTCCGGCGGCCATCCAGATGGCCATCCGCTCGCTCGACTTCACCACGCTGCGCAGCCGGTTCGATGGCTATATCGCGCTGGGATGCGTCATCCGCGGCGAGACCAGCCATTTCGAGCTGGTCTCGGAGCAGAGCACCCGCGCGCTCCAGGAGCTGGTGGTGAAATACACGCTGGCGCTGGGCTTCGGGGTGGTGACGGCCGAGACCCGCGAGCAAGCCTGGGCGCGGGCCTCGGTTTCGGGCCGCAACAAGGGCGCGGTGGCCGCCCGCGCCTGCCTGTCGATGTTGAATTTGAAGCGCCAGCTTCTCCTGTATCCGCGATGACGGCGAAGCGACAGGCCGGGTCTCCTGAACCGGACCGCGGGGCCGGGCCGGGAAGCCGCAGCGCCGCCCGTCTGGCCGCGGTGCAGGCGCTGTATCAGATCGAGCTCTCGGGCGAGTCGGTCGAGCACGTGATCGCGGACTTCACCAATCACGGATTGGCCTCGGAGGAAGAGGCGGCGCCGCTGGGCAGGGCCGATGCGACCCTGTTCGCCGACATCGTGCGCGGCGTCGCGGCGCGGCGCGCCGAGATCGATTCGCGTCTGGCGGCCATGCTGGCCGAAGGGTGGGCGCTGGAGCGTCTCGAGACGACGCTGCGCGCGGTGCTGCGGGCGGGCGCCTACGAGCTGATGGCGCGCCCCGATATCCCGTTCCCGGTCGTGGTGAACGAATACGTGAATATCGCGGCCGCATTCTTCACCGGCAAGGAGCCGGCGTTCGTGAACGGCATGCTCGACAGGTTGGGGCGCGAGACGGGGCGCGGCGCGACAAAGGCGGCGGCGGATGAAGACTCGGCCGGGATCGGGTGAGTTCGAGATCATCGAGCGCTTCTTCCGGCCGCTCTCGTCGGGAGAACCCGGGGCGCTGGATCTCACGGACGACGCGGCGCTCATGGACGTGGCGCCCGGCCATACGCTGGTCGCGACCACCGATCTCCTGATCGCCGGGGTCCATTTCTTCCCCGCCGATCCCGCCGACCTCATCGCCCGCAAGCTGCTGCGCGTCAATCTGTCCGATCTCGCCGCCATGGGGGCAAGGCCGCGCGCCTATCTTCTGTCCTGCGGTTTCCCGGCCGACGTGAAGGACGAATGGCTACAGGCCTTCAGCGACGGTTTGGCGGAGGACCAGCGCACCTTCGGCGTGTCGCTGGCGGGCGGCGACACGGTGGCAAGCCCCGGTCCGCTCATCGTATCCGTCACCGCGCTGGGAGAAGTGCCACGCGGCGCGGCGTTGCTGCGCTCCGGCGCCAGGGTGGGCGACGCGGTTTTCGTCTCGGGCACGATCGGCGATGCGGCGCTCGGCCTTCGAATCCTGCGCGGCGAAGCCAGCGCGCCGGCCGATTTGCGGGCGGCCCTCGTGGACCGCTACCATCTGCCGCGGCCAAGGGTCGCCTTGGGTCAGGCGCTCCGCGGCATCGCCCGTGCGGCGATCGACGTCTCGGACGGGCTGGCGGGTGACATGGGACACGTGTGCGAGACTTCGGGGGTTGGCGCCGTGATCGATTGGCCGAAGGTTCCATTGTCGCCCGCGGCGCGGCAGCTGTTGGCGCGCGATCCCGCCCTAAGGCCCGCGATTCTCGGCGGCGGGGACGATTACGAGCTGCTGTTCACCGCGGCGCCGGAAAGCGCGTCCGGACTGGCCGATCTGGCCGCGCGCCTCGACGTGGCCGTGACCGCGATCGGCCGCATCACGGAGGGCGAGGGCGTGGTGGTGCGCGATGAAAAGGGGGCGGAGATTGCGTTGGCCAGCCCCGGCTACCGCCATTTCAAGCCCAGTGCGCCATGAACCGGTGCCTCATGAAGAAGAGCGCGCCATGAAGAAGACGGTCCTGATCGGCGTCGCGGCGGTGTTGCTCTTGGCGGGCGGATTCACGGCCTCGAAATTCCTGCTCGGAAACGACGCGCCGAAGGCCGAGGAACAACCGGCCGCAAACGACGACAAGCCGGTGTTCATCACCCTGGATCCGTTCGTGATGCCGGTCATTCGCGAGGACCGCGTCTCGCGGCAGGTCAGCGTGACGGTCAAACTGGAGGTCGCGGGGAAGGAGAACGCGGCCCTGGTGAAAGAGAAGCTGCCGCTCCTGAGGGACGCGATGCTGACCCGGCTCCATGCCGTGATATCGCGAAGCCGAGCCGACGGACAGACGATCGACGCGGCGCGGGTCAAACGGGTGCTGCTCGCGGCCTGCGAGCGGGTCCTGGGCAAGGGCCCCGTCCGCGACGTCCTGATCGAGGACATGGCCGAACGAGACGTGCGCTAGCCCGGCGCCCGTGCGGCCGCCGGCGCGGTGGCCGGCGGCGCCTGCGGGGGCATCGGCCCGTGTTGCCTTCCAAGGCTTATTCTGGCATGGTCCGGCGCGCTTAGGCGGGGCCGTCAGGGGAACAAATGGCGGCGCCCCAATCCCCATTCCACAAGGCAGGATCCGTTCCATGGCTGGCACCGACTTGTTGATCATTTTTTGCGGGCTTCTGGCCCTGGCCTACGGCGCCTATGCCGCGCGGACGGTTCTGGCGGCAAGTTCCGGGAACGAGCGGATGCGCGAGATCGCGGGGGCCATCCAGGAAGGGGCCAATGCCTACCTCAACCGCCAATACATGACGATCGGCATGGTGGGCATCGTGGTCGGGCTCGTGCTCGGCGCGTTCCTCGGCCCCTATGTGACCGTCGGCTATGCGATCGGCGCTATCCTGTCGGGCTCGGCCGGCTACATCGGCATGAACGTATCGGTGCGGGCCAACGTGCGCACCGCCGACGCGGCCCGTTCCGGGGGGCTGCGCCCGGCGTTGGACATCGCCTTCAAGTCCGGCGCCATCACCGGCATGCTGGTGGTCGGGCTCGGCCTCCTGGGCGTGGGGGTCTATTACATGGTGCTGCGGAACGCCGGCCTGGACCTGCGGAAGATTCTCGAGGCCCTGGTGGCGCTCAGCTTCGGCGCCTCGCTGATCTCGATCTTCGCGCGCTTGGGCGGCGGCATCTTCACCAAGGGCGCCGACGTGGGCGCCGATCTGGTGGGCAAGATCGAGGCCGGCATCCCCGAGGACGATCCCCGCAACGCGGCCGTGATCGCCGACAACGTGGGCGACAATGTCGGCGACTGCGCCGGCATGGCGGCCGACCTGTTCGAGACCTATGCGGTGACCATCGTGGCCACCATGCTGCTGGCGGCGATCACCTTCACGGGCGACATGCAGGCCACGATGATGATCTACCCGCTCTTGATCGGCGCGGTGTGCATCGTCGGCTCGGTGGTCGGAACCTTCTTCGTCCGGCTCGGCTCCGGCAACAAGATCATGTGGGCGCTCTACAAGGGATTCATCGCCTCGGCCCTGGTCTCGGCCGTGCTGATCGCGGTCATGACCCAGTATCACATCGGACTCACGACCCACATCCAGCTCGGCGACACGGTCATCCAGGGGCGGCACCTGTTCTATTGCTCGCTCGTCGGCCTGCTGGTGACCGGGTTCATGATCTGGATCACCGAGTACTACACCGGGACCGATTTCCGGCCCGTCCATTCGATCGCCGAAGCGTCGAAAACCGGCCACGCCACCAACATCATCCAGGGGCTGGCCGTGTCCATGGAGTCGACCGCGCTTCCCGTGCTGGTGATCAGCATCGGCATCATCCTCGCCTACGCCAATGCCGGGCTGTTCGGCATCGCCATTGCCGCCACCACCATGCTGGCGCTGGCCGGCATGGTCGTGGCGCTCGATGCCTACGGTCCGGTCACGGACAACGCCGGCGGCATCGCCGAGATGGCCGATCTTCCGCGCGACGTGCGCAAGACCACTGACGCGCTGGACGCGGTCGGCAACACCACCAAGGCGGTCACCAAGGGTTACGCCATCGCCTCGGCCGGGCTTGCGGCGCTGGTGCTGTTCGCGGCCTACACCGAGGACCTGCACCATTACTTCCCCGACCTCAACGTCGTGTTCCGCCTGCAGGATCCGTTCGTCGTGATCGGTCTCTTCCTGGGGGGCATGCTGCCCTATCTGTTCGGATCCATGGGGATGCGGGCGGTGGGGCGCGCGGCCGGCGCGGTCGTGGTCGAGGTCCGGCGCCAGTTCAAGGAGATCCCGGGCATCATGGAAGGCAAGGCGCGGCCGGAATACGGCCGGGCGGTGGACCTCCTGACCAAGGCCGCGATCAGGGAGATGATCGTGCCGTCGCTTCTCCCGGTGCTGGCGCCCCTGGTGCTCTACGGCGTGATCGCCGCCGTCCGCGGGCAGGCCGAGGCCTTCACGGCGCTGGGCGCGATGCTGCTGGGGACCATCGTCACCGGGCTGTTCGTCGCCATCTCGATGACCTCGGGCGGCGGCGCGTGGGACAACGCCAAGAAGTACATCGAAGACGGCCATCTCGGCGGCAAGGGGTCGGATGCCCACAAGGCCGCGGTGACCGGCGATACGGTGGGCGATCCCTACAAGGACACCGCCGGGCCGGCGATCAATCCCATGATCAAGATCATCAACATCGTGGCGATCCTGCTTCTGGCCTTGCTCGCGCGTTAACGGCCGCTCTCAAGAACGATTTATAACGAATTGAAAAAAAATAGCTATTCGCGCAGCGGCGGGACTATTTTGGCGGCGGCGCATAGCGGTTGAGGTTGCCCAGCATCTGGTCCCAGATCGTCAGCACCTTGCCTTTGGTGGGCGTGGTACGCCCGACCGGCGAAATGTCGTTGGCGTCGGTCACCGTGTACTGGCGCATGCCGTTGACGAGGCCGGCCTGGTCGAAGCTGATTTCGACCACCTTCTGATCCAGGATGTCAGGCTCGAAGAACGCGACCGTGCGGGTGCGCTTGCTGATGTAGTACCAGGTTTCCTCGCCGAACATCGACACGCTGGCCGGCGAGCCGATGAGCTTGCGCACGTCGTCCTCGGACTGTTGGCCGGGCTGAATCGAAGCCAGCTTGATCGGGTCGGGGATGATGCCGTCGGTATGAATCATCGGCTCGCACCCGGCGAGCGTCAGGGCCGACAAGGCCACCCCCGCGCAGGTCAGGACGCGTGTGGACCTCAGGACGGCGTTAGTCCCTTGCCTAGGCGGCTTGGCTTTTGCTTCATTCATGGAAGGCGGCAGGTTAAGGAGAGAGACGGGAGGCTGTCAACCGCCGGTATTCGGTCCGATTCCGCCCACCGCCGATTCAGAGCGCTGCCATGATCTTTCGAGGACCCCCCAGATTCACCGAGCCGGCTGCCAAGCTCTATGCCGCCGCCATCGCCCAGGCGCGCCGGGGCGAATTCTACCGGGCGTTGGGCGTGCCCGACTCGGTGCAGGGCCGTTTCGAGATGGTGGCGCTGCACGTGTTCCTGCTGCTGCACCGCCTCAAGGGCGGGGGTGCCGAGGCCGCCGCCCTTGCCCAGGAGCTGTTCGACACCATGTTCGCAGACCTGGACCAGAATCTGCGGGAGCTCGGCGTCGGCGACCTGTCGGTCGGACGGGAGATCCGGGCCTTGGCGGAATCGTTTTACGGCCGCATCGCCGCATACGACCGGGCCCTGGCGGCGGGTGGGCTCGAGGAGGCCCTTTCCCGCAACATCCTGGAGCCCGGGCAGCAAGACGCGGCGGCGGCCCTGGCGGCCTATGTCCGCGGAGCGGCAAAGGTCCTGCAGGGCCTGGACTTGACGGCATTGAAGGCCGGGGAGGCGCGGTTCGGTCTGCCCCCGGCCGTGGGCCCTGGGCCGGCGGAGGCAGCCGAGCCAGCCGATGAAGGAGGCAAGAACATTGACCGGGCCCCGGAAGGGTCTTAATTTCCGCGCCTTCCATCCGACCGAGGCCGTGGGCGGCGCCCATAGGAAACGCCCATGGGAAACGTTATGACACATGCACTTGCTGATGCGCCCGAGTTCTCGCGCACCATCGATGTCGCGCGAATGGAGGAGGACGAGGGCCGGTTCGAGATCGCGGCCAATCCGTCCGAGCGCGAGGCGCTGGCGCGGCGATTCGGCCTCCTGGAGCTCGCCAGCCTGACCGCCGACGTGCGGGTCAAACGGTGCGCCGGGGGTACGGTCCGGGTGGATATCGAGCTCGAGGGCGACGTCGTCCAGGCCTGCGTCGTGACCCTGCAGCCGGTGGCCTCGCACGTTAAGGAAAAGGCGTCGGCCCTGTTCGCGCCCGAGGCTGAGGTTGCGGTGGATATTGATCTTTCCGGCGGCGCGGAAGATATTCCGGAGCCGCTCGCGGACACCGTCATCGATATCGGCGAATTGACGGCACAATATTTCGCTCTTGCGCTCGACCCCTACCCACGGGCGCCAGGGGTGCGGTTCGAGGAATACGCCGCCGGCCCGGCGGAAAAGGACGACGAGGCCGCCGCCGGCCCGTTCGCGGCGCTGGCCCGGTTGCGGGGGGCATACGGGAAGGGCTGATCGACGGGCGGCAAGCCGGTTGCCCTGCATGCTTTTTTTCATTAAGTAGGCGGTCGCCGGCCCGGCGCGCCGAGATGAGGGACAGGACATGGCAGTTCCGAAGAAGAAGATATCGAAGTCTCGTCGCAACATGCGCCGGGCCCATCATGCCTTGAAGGCGGCCTCCTACGTGGAGTGTCCCAACTGCGGCGAGTCCAAGCGTCCGCATCACGTTTGCTTGGCCTGCGGGTACTACGACGGCCGCGAGGTGGTCGAAGGCCAAGGCGCGTGATCGGCGCCCGGCGGTTCGGGGAAAACATGTGACCAAGCGCTTGACCATCGCACTCGATGCCATGGGCGGCGACCGGGCGCCGGACATGGTGGTGGAGGGGGCGGAGCTGGCGCGCGAGCGCTTTCCGACCGTGCGATTCCTCATGTACGGCCCGGCGGATCGTCTCGGCCCGCTCGTCGATCGCTGGTCCCATTTGGCAAAGGTGACGACCATTTGCCACACCGAAGACGTCATCACCGCCGAAATCAAGCCCAGCCAGGCGCTCCGCAACGGGCGCGCGTCGAGTATGCGCCTCGCCATCGAAGCCGTTCATAACGGTAGCGCCGACGGCGTGGTCTCGGCCGGCAACACCGGCGCGTTGATGGCGATCTCCAAATTCGTGCTCAAGACCCACCCCAGCATCGACCGCCCGGCCATCGCCGCCTTCTTCCCGACGCTGCGGGGTGAAAGCGTGATGCTGGATCTGGGCGCGAACGTGGAATGCGACGCCAACAATCTGGTGCAGTTCGCGGTGATGGGCGAGGTGTTCGCCCGCACCGTGCTCGGCTATGCCCGGCCCAGCGTCGGAATCCTCAACGTCGGCGCCGAGGAGCTCAAGGGCCACGATGCGGTGCGCGGCGCGGCCGCGGTGCTGCGCGAGAGCGTGCTTCCGATCCGCTTCCACGGCTTCATGGAAGGCGACGACATCGGTGCCGGCACCGTGGATGTGGTGGTCACCGACGGATTCACGGGCAACGTGGCGCTGAAGACGCTGGAGGGGACGGCGCGCCTGTTCTCGGTCTTCCTTCGCGAGGCGTTCAGAAGCTCGCTCGCGGCCAGACTGGGCTATTTCTTCTGCCGCAGGGCGCTGGAGCGCCTGCGCGAGCGTCTCGACCCGCGCCGCTACAACGGCGCGGTGTTCGTCGGCTTGAACGGCATCGTCGTCAAGAGCCACGGCGGCACCGACGCGCTGGGCTTCGCCAACGCGATCGGCGTGGCCGTCGACATGATCAGCAACGGCTTCAACGCGCGCATCAAGGAGGAGTTGGACCGGCTCAGTGTCGATCACGAGCAGGCGACGCGGGCCGCCGCCCTGTGATGAGACTGAGGTCCCAGGTCATCGGGTGCGGGGCGTACCTCCCGGCGCGTGTGCTGACCAACGCCGAACTCGCGCGCACGATCGACACGTCCGACGCGTGGATCATGGAGCGCACCGGGATAAGGCAGCGCCATATCGCAGCCGACGGGGAGCTCACCTCCGATCTCGCGGTCGAATCCGCCACCCGGGCGCTCGCGGATGCGGGCCTCGAACCCGCCGAGATCGACCTCATCCTGGTCGCCACCAGCACGCCCGATCAGACCTTCCCCGCCACCGCCACCAGGGTTCAGGCGAGGCTGGGGATCGAGCGCGGCGCGGCCTTCGACGTTCAGGCGGTGTGCACCGGGTTCGTATACGCCCTGGCGGTGGCCGACAACTTCCTCCGCTTGGGCCAGGCGAAGACCGCCCTCGTCATCGGCGCCGAGACCTTCTCGCGCATCCTCGACTGGGGCGACCGCTCCACCTGCGTCCTGTTCGGCGACGGGGCGGGCGCGCTGGTATTGCGCGCGGCCGAAGGCAAGGGCACGGTCGCGGACCGGGGGATTCTCTCCACCCATCTTCATTCGGACGGCCGTTACCACGACCTTCTGTACGTGGACGGGGGGCCGTCCTCGACCCAGACGGCCGGACACCTGCGCATGCAGGGCCAGGAGATCTTCCGCCACGCGGTCATCAAGCTGCATGACGTCATCGAAGAGGCGCTGCAGGCCAACGGGGTGACGGCGGCCGACGTCGACTGGATGGTGCCCCACCAGGCCAACCGCCGCATCATGGTCGGCATGGCGAAGAAACTCGGCCTGCCCGAAACCAAGGTGATCATGACGATCGACCGTCATGCCAACACCTCGGCGGCTTCGATCCCGCTGGCGCTGGCCGATGCCAGGGGGAAGGGCATGATTAAGGCCGGGCAGCTCCTGGTGCTGGAGGCGATCGGCGGCGGGCTGACCTGGGGGGCCTGTCTATTGCGCTGGTGAGGCCAAAGGCGGCGCCATTTCCCCGGTAACGAGGCAATTTAAGAGAAAATCATCCCATCCCTTTGGAATTGACGGACTTATCGCCGACGGTTAGCCTTCGTATCAGAACGGAGGAGGGGGGATGACCGGAAAAACCATAACCCGTTCCGACCTGAGTGAGGCCGTCTACGAAGAGGTCGGCTTGTCGCGTAACGAATCGGCGGAACTCGTCGAGTCGGTATTGCAGGAAATTTCGGACGCGTTGACCCGTGGCGAGATGGTGAAGATCTCGTCCTTCGGCAGCTTCTCGGTGCGCCAGAAAGGCCGGCGTGTGGGACGCAATCCGAAGACCGGCGACGAGGTTCCCATCCTGCCCCGTCGCGTGCTCGTGTTCCGGGCCTCGCACGTGTTGAAGGACCGCATCAACCGGGCCCTGGCCGGGGCCGGTTCCGGCACCCCCGGCGGTTCGTCCGGATGATGGCCCAGCCCGACCGTCTGACCGCATTGCGACGCCTCAAGAAGTCTCCGTCCGCCTTTCGGACCATCAGTGAAGTATCCGAAGAGCTGGACGTGCCCCAGCACGTGCTGCGCTTCTGGGAAACCAAATTCGCCCAGGTCCGCCCCCTCAAGCGGGGCGGTGGCCGGCGCTACTACCGGCCCGAAGACGTGCGGGTTCTCGTGCGCATCCGCGAGCTTCTCTATCGCGACGGGTACACGATCAAGGGCGTTCAGCGGCTCTTCCGCGAAGAGGGATCGAAGATCGGCGATGCCGAGGCGCTCGAGTCGGGCCCGGAGCAGACGGCGGCGGCGGCGGCGGCCGATTTTTCGCCGCTGGCCGGGAACGGCACCGGCGGCACGCGACCGGGCGCCGCGAAATCGGTCGGGGCCGTCGGCCCCAGCCGTCTCGCGCCCGCACAGCGCGCCGAAATCGAACGGGCCGTCAAGGACCTGGTCGAGCTTCGCGACCTCTTGCGCCGGCACACCGGCTCCCGCGGCTAGGCCGGGATTGCGCGGCCGGGAGGGGGCCGGTATAAGGATCGCGCTTTCCGGCACGGGCCTCTGCCGGATCGATGGACAAGGCACCGCACGGTCGGAGCGTAGCGCAGCCTGGTAGCGCATCAGACTGGGGGTCTGGGGGTCGCAGGTTCAAATCCTGTCGCTCCGACCATTTCCTGAATCTTTGCTGGAAACGCCGTCCCACCCGCGGGGCGGCTTGGCGGCGGT
Source organism: Alphaproteobacteria bacterium (assembly GCA_049691095.1). Taxonomy (GTDB): domain Bacteria; phylum Pseudomonadota; class Alphaproteobacteria; order DATDPM01; family DATDPM01; genus JBAVNO01. The sequence goes on from JBAVNO010000347.1 coordinate 17,442, forward strand.
GCGGTTTGCACTCACCGGCGAGTCCAGCCGTCTCGTTCGGCGCCCCGACAGAGTCCGGCGATAGGGTCTTTGCCGGAGGTTATTTTCCTTAGGCCACGGCGCGTGTCGTGACCTCCATGCTTGGGCCGCGCCCGAACAGGCCGCCCAACGCGTAAAGCCCCTCCTGCACCAAATGGCCGCGCGGGTTCCTGGCGTAGACGGGATGGAACGGCACATAGGTGTGAAACTCCACGACTTCGAAGCCTTCCTGTTTCAGCAGCGCGCGCAGATTGTCGGGCTCGAAATAATAGAGATGAAAGACAAAGGGCGGGGCCTTGCGGAACAAAAGACGCTTTTTATCCCCCAATAGGCGCATCAGCTTGCGGCGCACCAGGTCCTTAAGCGAATAGAACTGATACGGGGCTTCGACCATGAGCTTGCCGTTGGGTTTCAGCACGCGGCGGATCTCCCGAAGCATGCGGCGCGGATCGCTGAAATGCTCGAAACTATGGGTGTAGGCCGCGTCGAAGTGCCCTGCTTCAAACCCGGATAGGTCCCAGCCGTGCACGGTTCGGACGTCGATTTTCAGATGTTTGCGTGCATAGCCCGCGAGAATTTCCGAAGACTCCACTCCCGTAACATTCCAGCGGCGCGATTGCGCGATCTCGAGCGCGTAGCCCCCTTCGAGACAGCCGATCCCGAGCAATGTACCGCGGCCCGGGCTATGACGCTCCAGCCGGCCCATGCGCGCGCCGTAGAAATCCAGACGGCTCGCGCCCCGATCCGCGTTCGCTTCGGAGAAGTACGGCTCCTTCGCATACAGCTCGACGAGTTCGTCCGGCGTCGGCCGCGGGCTCATATAGTGAAGCCCGCATGCGCGGCACTGACGGATTTCCAGCGGCGCGGGCAGTTCGAGAAACTCGGTCAGGTCCGGCCGCGGAGTGGCCTCGGACGAACCGCACAGATTGCAGGGGACGGTTTCGGGCATGGCGGGTTCCTCAGTTTCCTTGGGTTGACTGAAATCCGGGAGCGGCGATCGGTTGGCGGAAAAGCGTCACGTACTCCCGCAGGATCAAGGGCGCCGCGAAACGTTCCCGGGCGTCGCGGCAGGCCGTTGCCGCTATCCGTGCCCGGAGCTCCGCGTTTTGGAGCAGTTGCGACAGCTCCGCGGCGAACGCGTCCACGTCCGGGGCCGACAGCAAGGCGTTGCGGCCGTGTTGAAGCCATGTCTGGGCGAGGCCCACGGGCGTGCTCACGATGGCGAGTCCGCTCGCCATGGCTTCCGCGAGGACATTGCCGAAGGTTTCGCTTTCGGAGGCGAAGGCGAAGATGTCCGCCGCCAGGAAATAGCGCCGGGGGTCGGTTTGCCAGCCGAGCAGCCTTACGGAGTCTTCAAGCCCCGTGGCGCGGAGCCGGTTTTCGATCCAGCCGCGGTCCGGGCCGTCGCCGATCATGAGCAATGTCGCCGGCGTCCGGGCTGTGGCGCGCGTCCACGCCTCCAACAATAATCGGACACCTTTTAGCGCGGTCAAGCGTCCTGCGAACAGCACCACGGGTCCGTCCGGCAGGCCGAGCTCGCGCCGTGCCTGCGCGCGCAAGCCGGCGGGCGCCGGTTCGAACCAATCGGGCGCCAGGGCATTCGGTATGACGACAATCCGTTCCGAAGGCACGCCCTGGCTTCGCAGCTCCCGCTCGGCCACCGGGGTCGGCGCGATGAAGGCGTCGGCGGTCCGGAATGCACGCCAAATGACTTTGCCGAACGGATGCTTCAGAGTCTTCGCAATATCGCCGTTTGGGCCGAGCGAACCGATTTTCAGGAATACGGGCCGCCGCCAAAGTTTCGCGGCCATCAGGGCTCCCAGCGAAAAAGGCGACAAGTTGTTGATGTGGAAGAGCGTGTATCTCGGCGCGAAAAACAGCAGGTACACGAATCCGCACAGCAGATTGACGCCGAGTTTCAACGTTCTCGGCCTGCACGTCGGGAGACGCCGAACGATGACGTTTCCCTCGCGCGAGCGGGGCGGCAGATCGCTCCGGAACCGCGTCGTCAAGACGGTGCACTTCCCGAATTGATCAGCAATCAATCCAGCGAGCAGAGCGGCTTGGCGTTCCGAGCCCGCGATGAAGGGCGGGTAGTGCTGAATTACGATGGCAATGTTCGTCAAATTCGTCGCCGAAACCCGAACATGAAGATCAATTGTACTTCGGAAAACGACGAATAATAACACGCATCCATGTTTGATGCCGAATGGTGTAGAAGGTAAAACCGATCGAATCACAAAGATTGGTTAACGCGCGAAGTCTCGTGGATACTGCGCCCGCCATGCCCGCAATCGTCACCGCACTTCGCGCGGATGCGGAAGCCGCGGTGCCGCGGCCCGGTCGGCGCACGGCGATCGAGGCGGGTATTCGCGAACCGGCGGGCCTGGGCGATCTGTGGCGCGTTTAGAGAACGGCAGCGCGCCGTTTTTTGGCTTGTAAAAAAACACGAACGGTCGTATTTTTCTTGCACGTTATGAGGCGGGCACGGTTCGTCTGCAGGCCCAAAATCGCAACAGGAGAAGCGAGTGACCGATTCGACCTCAGCCGCGGCTGGAAGCAGGCCGTCCAAGGGCGACCGCACCAGGCAGCGAATTCTGCGCGCCGCGGCGGATCTGGCCTCGATCGACGGCCTCGCCGGCCTTTCTATCGCCAAGCTTGCCGACGCGGTCGGCATGAGCAAGGCGGGTCTGTTCGCTCATTTCGGCTCCAAGGAGGATCTGCAGGTCGCCACCGTCGAAGCCGCGCGTCAAGTGGTGCGGCAGGCGCTGCTCCCGCCGGTTGTGGCGGCTCCACCCGGGCTTCGGCGGCTGTGGGCGCTCTGCGAATCCTATATCCACTATCAAGCCAGCAGGACATTCCCGGGCGGGTGCTTCTTCCACCGCAACGGCCCCGAGTACGACGTCCTGCCCGTCCGCGTTCGCGCCGCCATCGCCGAGGCCTACCGGACGTTGGACGGGCGATTCGTCGACGCGGCGCGGGAAGCGCAGCGGCTGGAGGAAATCACCGCGGAAATCGACTCCGAGCAGCTCGGATTCGAACTCGTCGCCTGGATCCGCGAAGCAGAGCGACGGTTCCTGTTCAATCGCGATTTGGGCGAACTCAACCGCGCGCGCACCACGATCCGGGTGCGCCTCAAGGGCCTCGCCACGCCCGCCGCGCCGCCGTTGCCGGCCCCGAAACGCGCGCGCAAGCAAGGAAGTCTCGTGCGCGGTTCGCGTGGACGCAAGTCGCCAGGCACAGCTTCCGGCCGTAACGGCGGCCGGCACAAAGGATGAAAAGAACCGGAAAAAAGAAGCCCGCACGAGGCGGGCCTGAGTTTGAAAAACCGGCCGCCACCGGGGCGGCCTTATCAGCAAGGGAGCAATACCATGAGGAAACTCAAGACACAATTGGTGCTGGTCCCGGTCCTGGCCGCATTCCTCGGCCTCGGGTCGGGCGCGGCGCTGGCCGGAAATACGGTCGTTTCGGGAAGCATGGACCAAACCTATTCCGAACGGCACATGCTGCCGGTGAGCAACGATGAGGGACACGCCCTCCTGCTCACGGACGCCATCGGCAAGAATGTCGATACCAGCGGCACCGGATTCTTGAACGGCTACGCGGTCGACGTTCGCGAGATTGCGGACCTTGCCCGCGGTACAGGCCCGAGCCAAGGCTATGTGACCTTTATCGACGGTTCCGACAAGGCTTTCGTGAAGGTCAACGGGCAGGTCACCACAGTCCTCAAGGACGACAAGCCCAGCACCGCGTTCCAGGGCAAATGGAGCTATGTCGGCGGCAGCGGCAAATACGAGAAACTGACGGGCGACGGGACCTATGCCGGCTATTTCACCGCCGAGGACAAGTTCCATGTCGACTGGAAGGGCTACTCGAACATGGTCCGCGGCGAGGTTTCGGCCAAGTGATCGCGCGTATGTGATCCCCCTAAGTTGAAATTCCACCCCATGGCGCGCCGCACGTGCCTCACGCGTGCGGCGCGTTTTTCCCTTTGTCCTCGACTCGTCGCGGCTTGACACGCCTCCCGTCCGATCCGCGGCGGCGCCGCCCGTGCCACTCGTTTGTCCCCGACGTTTGTCCCCGACGTCTGTCCCCGACGTTTGTGCCGCCAGGCGCGACCTTGTATCGTGGCCCCGTCGTTTCTTTCCGGATGAAGCCTCTCCATGACCCGCGTTCCTGGGGCGCTGCGTTCGGGCGCCGGCGCCGCCATCGCGGCCGCCCTTCTGTTCGGTGCCAGCACGCCGCTCGCCAAGCTCCTGCTCGACCGCGTCGATGCCTGGCTTCTGGCCGGGCTCTTGTATTTCGGCGCGGGACTGGGCCTCAGCGCGGTGTGGGGGATCACCCGCCTGCGCGTGCCCCGCGGCCGGGCCGAGGCGGCCATCGGCGGCCGCCAGGCGGCGATCCTGGGATGCGCCATTGTGCTGGGCGGCGTGGTGGGTCCGGTCAGCCTCATGTTCGGGCTTTCGGTCACGACCGCCGCGGCGGCTTCCCTGCTTCTCAACCTCGAGGGGGCCTTCACGGCGCTGTTGGCCTGGTTCGTGTTCAAAGAGGGCCGCGACCGACGGATCGTGCTCGGCATGGCGCTCGTGTTCCTGGGCGCGGTGATTCTTTCGGCCGGTCAAGGCATCTCCAGGCCCGGACTGGTCGGGACCGGGTTGATTACGTTGGCCTGCCTGTGCTGGGCGGCGGACAACAACCTGACCCGGCTGGTGTCGCTCCATGACCCGGTGCAGATTTCGGCCCTCAAGGGCCTTTGCGCCGGCGCGGTCAATCTGGTTTTGGCTCTCGGCCTGCGCCATGGCGAATGGCCAAGCCTCGCTCCCGCGCTTGCCGGGGGCGTGGTCGGATTCTTGGGCTACGGCGTCAGCCTGGTGCTTTATGTCGTGGCGCTGAGACATATCGGGGCCGGACGCACGGCCGCCTATTTCTCGTTGGCGCCGTTCATGGGCGTCGTGATCGCGCTTGCCCTCTTGGGCGAGCCGGCCAGCCCCATCTATCTGGTGGCGGCAATCCCGATGGCGCTCGGGCTTTGGCTGCATGTGAGCGAGCGCCACGAGCATGAACATGTCCACGAGCGGCTCGTGCATACGCATCTTCACGTCCATGACGAACACCACCGGCACGGGCACGGGCCGCGGGATCCGGCCGGCGAACCCCATACCCACGAGCACGTGCACCAGCCGCTTCGCCACAGCCACCCCCATTATCCCGACCTCCACCACACCCATGGCCATCCCAAGGGCGGAAAGGGCGGGCCCGGTGGCTCCGGCCAAGAGGATTAGAGCCCAGCGGGCCTTGGCGAGGCTCCTTGGGAGGGCAGGGCCCAATCGGCGGGGCCATTCACCAATATGAATGGAATATGAATGGTGCGCTCAGGGTCGGTTCAGCCTGGAACGGTTACAGTTCGCGCCAGGTGCAATGACGCACCATGGGAAAGGGAGCAGAACATGGCTTGGAACACCCCGAAGATCGTTGAGATTGCCGTCGGCCTCGAGATCAACAGCTACGCTTGCGCCGAGGTCTAATCCGAGTTCTCTGTCGACAGAGAATTTCGAGAAACGGGCGGGGCCATGGGTCCCGCCCGTTTTCGTTTGCGCCTCTTCCATTGCTCCATCCCTGGGCCCAATCCCGGGGCCCCATTCCTGTAGACGGATGGGTGAAGCCTAGGG
>JBAVNO010000348.1:0-9701 GCA_049691095.1 Alphaproteobacteria bacterium
GGGACGCGGGCTGGGCCTATCACGAGGACAACGCCATCCTGGGCTCCACCGGCCGGTTCACCTCCATGATCGAGCACATGGGCCTGCAGCACCGCTTCGTGTCCGAGGAGCAGGTCGCGCAGGGGAAGTTGCGAAGCCTCGGCACCCGGGTCCTGATCCTGCCGCACACGATTGCGATGTCTCCTTCCGTGGCCGGCGGCATCCGCCGCTTCGCGGCCGAGGGCGGCGTCGTGGTCGCGGACGGCGAGCCCGGTGTTTTCGACGGCCATAGCCGGAAATTGCCGAAGACGCTCTTATCCGATCTCTTCAACGCCGAGATGAACGGGACGGCGGCTGCATTCGGGAAGGGACGGGCGGTCTCTCTGGCGCCCGGCGATCCGGGCGCGGCGGAGCGCCTGGCCAGGATATTCAAGGATGCGGGCATCGCGCCCGTCCTGCCCGTGACCCGGCCCGACGGCGCACCGCCCGAGGACGTGGAGACCTATGTCTTTCGCGACGGAAATGCGACCATCGTCGCGCTGCAGCGAAACCCTCCGGCCTCGGCCGCGGCGGCCGGCGACGCCGGCCGGGATTTGGGCCCGGGTTCCGACGAAACGCTGGTGCTCACGCTTCCCCGTGGCTCGTTCGCATACGACGTGTCCCGGCGCAAAGCCCTGGGCCGCACCGGGCGGCTCGAACTTTCCCTCGGTCCCGTGGAGCCCGTCATCTTCGCACTCTCCGATGCGCCCTTTCCGGCGCCCATCGTCGAGGCGCCGCGGCGCCTTAAGGCGGGCGAGACCGCGATGGTGCGATTCGGGCTTGCGAACGCCTCGGCGGCGGCTTTCCATGTCCTGCATGTCGATGTCGTAGACCCGTCTGGCAGAACGCTTGGCCACTACTCCGGAAATATTCTCTTTGCCGGAGAAACGGTCATGCGGCCTCTGCCGCTGGCGTTGAACGACAAGGCGGGAACCTGGACCGTTCGGGTCGAGGACGTGTTGAGCGGACAGGCCGCGACTGCAAAGCTGGAGGTCTCTGAACGCTGAGGCGGGATTTTCCTCGCACTAGGCGTTGCGGGACATGCGATCGTTTGCTCTATATAGGCCTCGGTTCTCTCAGGCGTCGATTCCGAAGCATGACCTCCCGTATCTGCGCCAAGCCCCGCCCAAGGCGGGCCGAGAAGGGGCTTGCCGTCTGCCGCGTTTGCGCCGTCGTGTTGGCCGTGGCCCTTGGCGTCTGCGCGCTTTCGATTGGCGGCGCGCCGACGATCGCCGCCATCGGCCCGGAGGCGCGCGACCGGACGCTCACCTGGGACGTGTTCCGCAACGGCGAGTCGATCGGGCGCCACCGGCTGGTCCTTCGCCACGATGGGAGCGGATTGACGATCGAGAACGAGATCGACATCCGCGTCGATCTGGCGTTCATCACCCTCTATCGCTACCGGCACCACAGCAGCGAAACCTGGCGCGACGGCGCGCTGTTCGCGCTCAGCGCCGAGACCGACGACGACGGCAGCGAATATTCCGTTCAGGCGCGCTCGACCCCGGACGGCGGCATGACCGTGACGGGCACGGCCGGGAGCTTCAACGCCCCGGCGGGAACCGAGCCCTCGAGCCTGTGGCAGATCGCCATGACGGAGACGAGCAACGTGCTGGATGTCGAGTCCGGGCGTCTGCTCGCGGTCCACTTCAAGCGACAGGCCGACGAGCTGGTCGAGACCGGCGGTGCGAAGGTTCCGGCCACCCACGTGTCCGTCACCGGCGATCTGACGCGCGACATGTGGTACGGCGCGGACGGCATGCTGCTCAAACAGCAATTCTCGGCCCGGGACGGGTCGCGGATCGAGTACCGGCTGGCGGCCGACTGAACCCGTCCCATTGCGCGCGGAAACCCGCCGGCGGAGAAAGCCCAGCCGTCGCGCCCCCGCCGATTCCAACCGTGAACGATTTGTAATCGGCCGGACATGACCCGGTAACGGCCGCCGACTACGTGGAGTCCAGGCTTGCCGACACAACCTTCCATGGAGAAGAAAAAATGGCAAAATTGCGACACCTCATGTCCATCCTCGCGCTTTCGGCTGCGTCCGCGTTCGCCGGCGGGACGGCCCACGCCACGATTCCCGTGATCAATCTCGCGCCACCGGCCGGCGCTCACCACACCATGGCCCGTCGCACCATCGCGTACGAGACCGGGGCGTATCATGCTGCGCTGCCGCGTTCCGCGAGGCCGGCGCTGTCGGCGGGCATGGTCGCGGGCACGGTCACCGATCCGGCTTTGGTGGCGAAGATTCAAGAGCGGTTGAATTCCGACGGCGCCGGTCTCCGGGTCGACGGCATTCTGGGCCAAAGGACCATGACGGCACTCCTGAACTGGCAGTCCGCCCACGGGCTGAAGCCCACCGGCGCACTCGATCGGGTCACGGAGACGATCCTCCACGTGACGTAACGCCCGGCACAAGGCGCGGGATCCGGCACCGGATTCTGGCACCGGATTCCGGCGCCTCGTGTCCGCCGCGCGGCTTCCGTCCTTCCTCGAAACCGCCGTAGCCTTCATCGCATCTGGATTCCGCGTTCGTTTATCGGCATGGTGTCGCCGCGCGCGAGAAGAGTCGGATGTGGGCCGCCGGCCCGCGTGAACAGCGCCGAGGACAGAGGGTGTCGGATAAAGGCTCGCCGGATTCGGCCCAAGCGGTTCGCACGGTTCCCTATCTCGAGGCGCTGCGGGTTTGGGTGCGGGTCGGCTTCACCAGCTTCGGCGGGCCCGCGGGCCAGATCGCCCTCATGCACCGCATCGTGGTGGACGAGAAGAGATGGGTCGACGAGGCCCGGTTCCTGCACGCGCTCAACTACTGCATGCTGCTTCCCGGCCCCGAGGCGCAGCAGCTCGCAACCTATGTCGGCTGGCTCCTGCACCGCACCTGGGGCGGGCTCACGGCCGGGATTCTCTTCGTCCTCCCCGGCTTTTTCGTCATTCTTTCGCTCAGCATCCTCTACGCCGCCTTCCGCGACGTGACGCTGGTGGCCGGGCTCATGTTCGGGGTCAAGGCCGCCGTCCTCGCCATCGTGTTCGAGGCGATGGAGCGCATCGCCGCCCGCGCCCTGAAGACCAAGCCGGCGGTGGCCATCGCGGCCGCCGCCTTCGTGGCCATGTTCTTCTTCCAGGTGCCGTTCCCGGCCGTGATCCTGGCGGCGGCCGCCATCGGCTTCGCGGCCGGCGTGTTCCGCCCCGGGTTGCTGGTGAAGGGCGAGAGGGCCTCCGGGCCGGGCCAATCGATCGCGCCCGCCCCCGTCGTTTATCCCGGCGAGCAGATCCGGCCGACCTTAGGGCGGGCGGTTCGAATCGTGCTGCTCTTCGCCGCGTTGTGGGTCGCGCCCGTCGCGGCATCGTTCGCGGTTTTCGGCGGGTCCAGCGTGTTCGTCGATATCGGCGTGTTCTTCAGCAAGATGGCGGTGGTCACCTTCGGCGGCGCGTATGCCGTGCTGGCCTATGTGGCGCAGGAAGCGGTGAGCCATTACGGCTGGCTCAAGCCCGGCGAGATGGTCGACGCTTTGGGCCTGGCGGAAACGACGCCGGGGCCGCTCATCCTGGTGCTTCAGTTCGTGGGCTTCCTGGCCGCGTTCCGCAGCCCCGGCGCGCTCGACCCCTGGCTTGCAGGCGTCATCGGCGCCGTCCTCACGGTGTGGGTCACCTTCGTGCCGTGCTTCCTGTGGATTTTCTTGGGCGCGCCCTATGTCGAGGCGCTGCGCGGCAAACCGGCGCTGGGCGCCGCGCTGTCGGCCATCACCGCGGCGGTGGTGGGCGTCATCCTCAATCTCGCCCTCTGGTTCGGGCTCCATGTGTTGTTCGCCGACGTGACGCAGCAAACGATAGGCCCGCTTCGGCTGCTGGTTCCCGATTGGGCGAGCCTGAACGTGGCGGCGTTGGCGCTCTCGGCGCTCTCGTTCGTGGCGCTGTTCCGATTCCGCGTCGGCATGATTCCGGTGCTGGCGGGAAGCGCGGCGCTCGGCGCCCTTTTCGTGCTCTTGGGGGCATGAGCCCGGTCGCGCGCTACCAGGGCATCTGGCCGGCGAACACGAGCCACGATCCCGCCAGCGCCAGCGACACGAGAGTGATCGGAATTCCGCATCGTGCGTGGTCGGCAAACCGGATCGTCACACCCGCTCCCGCGGCGCGCTCGCAGACGATGATGTTGGCGATGCTGCCGGTGAGCAGCAGGTTCCCCGAAAGCGTGGACAGGAGCGCCAGTCCGTAAAGGGCGCCTGCCCCCGCCGCCTTCCACAAGGAAAGCAGCAGAATCACCGCCGGCACGTTCCCGACCGTGTTGCTGGCGGCGAGCGTGAGCGGTGCCAGGACCGCCAGACGGTCCGGAAGCGCGCCCTGATCGGCGAGCCAGGCCATGGCGCCGGCCGCGATCCCGGTCGACCGGAAGGCGTCGTTGACGATGAAAAGACTGGCGAACAGCAGCAGCAGATGCCAATCGACCTGGGCCATGATCTCGCGGGTGGCGAACCGGCGCGAGACCAGAAGCGCGGCGGCAATGCCGAGCGCGCCGAGGCTTCGCGGCAGCGGCAGCAGGAACAGGAGGATCAGCGCGGCCGTCGCCAGTACCCCTTTCGCCACCTGGTAGCGGTCGACATGGGGCGGCTCGAACGCCGGCGGCGACGGGCGATGGGCCAGCTCGCGGCGATAGAGCCACGACACGACGGCGTAGACGACGACGAGCGCCGCCATGGCCGGCGGGCCGCATACCAGCAGGAAATCGAGGAACGGGAGCCGGCCCGCCTCCCCGATCAGGATGTTCTGAGGATTGCCGATCACGGTCGCCGCCGAGCCGGCGTTGCTGGCGGCCGCCAAGGCCACGAGATACGGCCTCGGGTCGACGCCCCGCCGCAAGAGCCCGCCCGCCAGCACCGGCGCGGTCGCGAACGTCACCACGTCGTTGGCAAGCAGGGCCGAAAGGACGCCCGAAACCGCGACGGTCGCCGCCAGCAGCAGGGATTGGCCGTGGGCCAGGCTGGCGATCCGGGCGGCACACCAGTCGTAGAACCCTGCCAGCACGAACTGGGCGGACAGCGCCATCAGCCCGAACAGGACGCATAGGGTGGGAAAGTCGATGGCGTGCAGCGCCGCGGCGGGCGACCGGATGCCGGCAACCAGAAGGACCACCGCCGAAAACAGCGCGATCCCGGTGCGGTCGATGGCCAGGCCGGGCAGACGCCCGAGAGCCATGCCGAGATAGGTGACGATGAAAAGGACCACCGCCAGGTCGGTCGCGGCCTCGGAGGAAAGAGAAAGCATTTCGCCAAGCCCGCCGGGGGAGGAAGAGGCGCCAAATGTCGGCCACGATAACGTGTCTGGCAAGCGCCCGGTTGACCGTACCCGGCGCGATCAAGGCCGCGCCCAACGCATGCGCCTTCCGGCGCCGGTTAAGACCGGCCTAAGCCGCGCGGGCCTCGCCTCGAGGCGAGGGGTCTGCGACCGATGTGGAGACCGGAGCAGAAACCGAAATTGATACCGGCGTCGATGTCGGCGCGGATGCCGGCACCGTTTCCGGCCTCGCCGCCGGAAGGGTGGTGATGAGCGACGTCGCAAGGGCGGCGGCAAAGGGCAGCGACTGGACGAGCAGCAGCGTCACCCACACCAACGCCTCGATGTCGGCACCGCCATAGACGGACACGACCGCAGCCGCCGCTGTCCAAAGGGCCAGCAGGAACACCGCCTCCGTCCGGACCGCGGCCAACGCGCGCACCAGCGCCGGCTGGGATTCGCACTTCGGCGTGCGCAGGAACGGCTTGTTCGACGTGACGAGGCCCATCAGCATCGCCCTGCCCACGGTGTAGGAGAGGCCGAGCCCCGCCAATGCGGCGCCGATGTTGTCGGCGAGCCCGCACCGCACCCGGGCGGCGTAAAGCCACAGGCCCTTGACGAACTTGAACCCGAACAGCGCGATCGCGGTCGCGACCGCGAAACTGGGCGGGAAGTCGAAATGCTTGGGCGCCATGACGAGCCCGGCGGTCCAAAGCAGGCCCAGAGCCGTGAACGCGAGATTGAGCGCGTCCGCGACCCAGGGCAGCCATCCGGCCAGGAAATGATAGCGCTGACCGAGCGTGAGGCCGGAGCGGCGGGAAACCAGCGCCGGCCCATGGCGCTTCAGGATCTGCATCGCGCCGTAGGCCCAGCGGAACCGCTGCCGCTTGTAGCCGGAGAAGCCGTCGGGCATCAGCCCGCGGCCGTAGCTGCACCGGACATAGATGGAATCGTGCCCGGCCTCGAACAGTCTCAGGCCCAGCTCCGCATCCTCGCAGATGCACCATTCCGCCCACCGTCCCGCGTCCTCCAGCGCCTGGCGGCGGATCAGGGTCATGGTGCCGTGCTGGATGATGGCGTTGCGCTCGTTGCGTTGGACCATGCCGATGCCGAAGAAACCCGCATACTCCCAATAGGCCATGCGCTTGAAGAGGGTCTGCGCGCCGTCGCGGTAATCCTGGGGCGCCTGCACGAAGGCCACGCGCGCGTTCGCGAAATAGGGAACCAGGCTCTTGAGCCAGTCGCTTTCCACCACATAGTCGCTGTCGATGACCCCGACGATCCCGGCCGCCGGGTCGGTGTGGGTCAGGGCGAAATTGAGCGCGCCGGCCTTGAATCCCGGACAGCGGTCGAGATGGAAGAAACGGAAGCGCGGGCCCAAGCCGCGGCAGAACGCCTCGACCGGCCGCCACACCTCGGGATCGCGCGTGTTGTTGTCGACCACGATCACCTCGAAATCCGGATAATCGAGGCGGTTCAGTGCCTGCAGCGTCTCGATCACCATCTCGGGGGGCTCGTTGCAGATGGGAAGATGGATCGAGACCCTGGGGGAATCGGACAGGGAGGGGCGTGCGGGCGCCACCGAGGGGAACAGTCGGGACAGGCGCCGCACCCACAACAGCTCCGCCATCTCGAATCCTTCGACGACGAGGATGACGAGGATGAGGCCGAGCGCCAGCGTGAGCGCCGTGAAGACAAGCGCGCCGGCCGTGCTCATGTAGACGCTTGCGCCCTCGTAGACGGCCCACACCAGGGCCGAGGCCGAGCCCTGCATGAGGCCGGCGAAGAACACCTGTCCCCTGAGCCGCCACTCGCGGGCGCGCTCCAGGAACCAGGCCATCGGAAAGAGCGCCAGCGCGCTCGCGACGGCAAAGAGGGTGAGCCACGCCCGAACCGGGTGAATGGGGCCCGCCATGGCGAATTTCGGCTGGCGGTCGGCATCGAAAATCCCCCAGTACGCGCCGACCGAACCTTCGCTGTCGGCCTTCCAGGGCTGATCGAAGGCCTCCATGACGTAGTAGTCGATGTCATGGTCGCGCGCGGCGTTCAGGAACTTGCGCAGGAATTTCGCCTCGTTCGCGATCGACGGAACGGCATCGCGAAGAGAGCGGCCGTTGCTGGGCCAGCCCACCTCGCTCAGCACCACCGTGCGCCCCGGGAACGCGGCCTTGACCCGGGTGTACTGGTCGAGCACGAAGGCCACCGCCGCATCCTCGGACGCGCCTTCCCAGTAGGGCAGGATATGAACCGCGATGAAGTCGACTTCGCGCGCGAGCTCCGGGTGCTTGAGCCAGATGTGCCACGGCTCGGCGGTGCTCACCGGGGCGCGGAGAGTCGCGCGCACCTTGCGCAGGTATCCGACGAGCTGACCGACCGTAAGGTCGCCGCGAAGCAGCGATTCGTTGCCCACCAGCACGCGATCGACGTTGCGATTGTTGCGCACCGCGGTGACGAGGTGCCGGATCTCCTCGTCGTTGCGCTCCAGGTTGGTGTCGAGCCAGGCGCCGGCGGTGACGCGCAGGCCGTAAGGGCGCGCGAGATAGGGGACGAGGTCGAGACCGTCGAGCGAACTGTAGGTCCTGACCCGCTCGGTCGTGCCCTGAAGCAGGCGCAGGTCTTCGTCGATTTCCGCCGGCGAGGGATGCCGGCCCGCCCCGGGGTCGTCGCTCTCCCGATAGGGGCTGAAGGAGACGCCGCGGATGATGCCCTTCCAGTCGGACTCGTGAACGGGCCGGCCCACGGTCGCCCATAGGGCGAAGTTGACGGCGACGATCAGGAGAAGAATGGCAAGGCTAGTTCTTTTCATGGTCTTGGCTTGGCGCCGGGCGGCCCCGCCTTCACGCACCTTGCCCGTTCGGTCCCGCCGCGTGCGGCGGGAACCATCGGGACCTCGCAATCTGTTTTGAGGCAGGCGCGGGGAGAAGGGCGGAGGGCCCGAAGCGCGTTTCTATTATTAGAGTCCGGTGTCTCCATTCGCGGTCGCGGTCCTGGCGGGCATCGAGCCCTGCCGTTCGCGCCTGCAGCATCGAATCTAGGAGCGTATTTCCGGTTTGTCCAGTGGCGGTTACACGGCGCCGGTCCAAGTGGCGACGGCTCCCATACCGCGGCGCGGGAGGCCGCTCCGGCGCGGCCCCGCAGGCCGGCACGGCTTGGGCACGGACCCTTGCCGGCGTTGCCCGGGCGAGGGCCGGCGGCGCGACAAAGCGCCGCGGTGAAACACTCGGCCCGGGGGGCGCCCGGGCGGCATTGACACAAGGGTCTTGGCGGGCAACATACGGCGCGGGGTCCTGAACCCCCTTGGTGGAATCCCCTGGCGGAAGCCGCCGGCAGGACCGGTCGAACGAAAGCGAATCACGGGGCGATGGGAGAATCGGGCGCAGGTCGGGGTGGGGCCAAGCAGTTCATAGACGGGCTTGTCGGCGGCTACCGCAAGTTCCGGAGCCGCACCTTCAAGAGCTATCAGGCCCTGTTCGAGAAACTCGCCCGCAAAGGCCAGGCGCCGAAGGCCCTGGTCATTTCCTGCTGCGATGCGCGGGTCGATCCGGCATTGATCACCGATGCCGACCCCGGCGACCTCTTCATCGTCCGCAATGTCGCCAACCTGGTGCCCCCCTATGAGCCGGACGGCCATTATCACGGCACCAGCGCGGCGCTGGAATTCGCGGTCAGCGCGCTGGACGTGAAGCACATCATCGTGCTGGGCCATTCCGGGTGCGGTGGGGTCGAGGCGCTGGCCAGAAGTCACAGCGAGGAGGCGACATCCGGCGAATTCATCGCCCAGTGGATGTCGATCGCCAACCGCGCCTGCGAGGCGGTGGAGCTTCAGGCCTGGGAGATGCCGGGCTTCAATCAGGCACGGGCCGTCGAGCACGAGGTGGTGAAGGTGTCGCTCGAAAACCTCCTCACCTTTCCCTGGATCAAGGATCGGGTGGCACGCGGCGTCCTGTCGCTCCACGGCTGGTATTTCGACATCGAAAGCGGCGAGCTGTCGGACTATGACCGGCGTACGGGCGGCTTCCGGCCCCTCTGAGTCCCGGTTGCGCGTCTGAGCGGGGCCAAGGCGTCGAGGGCGCGGTTTCCGGCCGCGCTTTCCAGCCGCCCGGTGATCGGTTCCGCCACCGGGGCGGCGAAGTCCGGAAAGCGGACTCCTTCGTCCGCATGTTCGCTGTTGTGGCCGTTGCCCTTCGCTTGGCGGCTGCCCTTCGCTTGGCGGCTGCCCTTCGGTTGGCGATCGTCGCGCGCACCATCAAAACCGGCGGCCGGCGCGTCCGCTCCCGATCCCGCGCGAGTTACGGGAGATCGCGATCGCAACGCTCGCGCCACGGGCGTATCGACGGCGAATCGACGCCAAATCGCGGCGCAAGGGACGAAATGTGCGCTTCGCAGGCCATCGGGTGTTAAATGGATGCGGCCAT